>JBJKQX010000188.1:0-9974 GCA_046704965.1 Binataceae bacterium (SeqCode) | reverse complement strand
TAATCTGCTCGAGCCGAAGCAGCTTGCGGACGCGATGCTGCGGGCACTGGCCGACGACGGCAGCCTGCTTGACGACGCGAGCCCGGAGCTGAAACGGCTGCGCAACCGTCTTCGCGAGGAGCGGGTGCAGTTGGAAGCGCGCCTGATGCGCTCGCTCAGCCAGCCCGGGATGGAGCAATTCATCTCCGATTACGTGGTGACGCTCAGAAACCGGCGCTTCGTGCTGCCGATGAAGCTCAATTACTCGGAGCGGATGGAAGGAATCGTGCAAGACCGCTCGGTTTCGGGTGAGACGCTGTTTGTCGAACCGATGTGGGCTGTCGACCTGAACAACCGCCTGATGATGCTCGAAAGCGAGGTCGAGGCCGAGGAGCATCGGATTTTGACGCGGCTGACCGCGATGGTGCGCGGATACGTGACCGAACTCGGGATGACGTTCGACGCGATGGTGGCGCTCGACGCGCTTAACGCGCAGGCCATCTTTGCCGAACGCTTCCGATGTATCGAGCCACAGACGGACGCGGACGGAATAGAGCTGGTCGAGGCGCGTCATCCGTTGCTGATGCGCAGCGGTCGCGAGGTCGTACCTATCGACATCGCGATTCCCGCCGATCGCAAAGGAATCGTTATCTCCGGCCCCAACACGGGCGGAAAGACGGTCGCGCTTAAAACCCTCGGCCTGCTTTCCCTGATGGCGCAGGCGGGACTGCTGATTCCGGCGCGCGAGGGCAGCAGGGTTTCGATTTTTCGCAGTGTGTTCGCTGATATCGGAGACGAACAGTCGATCGAGAGCAGTCTTTCGACTTTTTCGGGGCACATCGCCAATCTTTCCAGTTTGCTTGGTTCTCTGGTCGAGCCCGCATTGGTGGTGCTAGACGAACCGGGCGCCGGCACCGACCCGGCCGAGGGTGCGGCACTGGCTATCGGTGTCATGAACTATCTGGCGGCGCGAAAATGCGTGATCGCTATCGCGACCCACGCCACGGCGGTCAAGCTTCACGCTTACTCGGGTCACGGTTTCGAGGTCGCCGCGGTCGATTTCGACGCCGAGCATCTGGCGCCGCTTTACCGCCTCAAGCCGAGAACGATCGGTCAGAGTTACGGGCTGGCGGTCGCCCAAAGACTCGGCCTTCCCGACGAGGTTATCGAGAGCGCGAAGCACACGATGGGCGAAACCGCGGTCGAGCTGTCTCGTTCGCTGGAGCGTCTCGAAGCGGAACGGGCCCGGCTCGACAACCAGTCGATGCGGCTGAGCGAGCAGCAACGCGAGTTCCAGCGCAAACAGCGCGAGGCTCTGAAAACTGCTGAGGATGCGCGTGAGCGCGCCGCAACCGAACGCATCAAACTGCGTGAGGAGGTGCGCACCCTGATCGCAGACATGCGGCGTGAAGGCGAGGACCTTTTGCGGGAAATCAAGAGCCAGACCAAGTCACGGCACGACCTTGGCAGGTTTCTGGAAGGGGCGGCGAAACGCCTCCAGCACGTGGCGCCGTCTATCGACGCGCTCGAAGAAGCGGAGCAGGCGCCCCTCAAGGTCGGCGAGGAGGTCGAGTTCGGCGGTCTTCGCGGTCAGTTGCTCGTGCTTGAGGCCGGTCGCGCAGTCGTGGGTCGGGGCGGTCTTCGAATTGAGGTGTCTCCCGAGCGGCTTCGTACGGCGCGGCGGATTCCCCGTCCCTCCGCCGGCGGCAAGCCCGAACGGATGCCCACGGTGACGGTGAGCGCATCGGGGACGGAAACTGAGCAGCTCAACCTGATAGGGATGCGCACGTCGGAGGCACTGCACAAGCTGGAGGAATTTCTCGACCAGGCCTACCTGACGAATCGGCGCGAGGTGACGATAGTCCACGGGATCGGCTCCGGCGCACTCAAGAAGGCCGTGCACGAGTATCTGGGATCCTCAGCCTATTGCGCCGCGTTCCATGAAGCCGTGCCTCATCGCGGCGGCGCGGGCGCAACCATCGTCGAACTCAACTTGTGAGCGCGAGCGAAGATCGATCGTCGCTTCGCGTGCTCTTCGGGGCGCTCAGAACAACTTCTTCAGTTTGTTGAGCGGGTTGCCGGGCGAAGGACTCGCCTGCGGCGAAGCCGTGCCTGACGACCCTCCCGAGCTGCCCCTTCCGAGGAACTTTCCGAGAAGGTTGCTGCCCTTCCGTTCGATCGCGCGCCTTCCGGCCCGTGCTACGAGATCCTGCACGTCGGGCAGGACGGCAGGCTTGGGCAGCGTTCCGCGCACTTCCAGCGGGATGTCCACCTCGCCCTGACGATTGGTCAGGTAGGCGACATTTCTCTTCTCCGCGATTATCTCCTTGCTGAGTTGCGTGGACAGCAGGATGTGCGCAAGCAGATCGATGTTCTTGTCCAGATCGAACCACCCGTCGCCCTTAAGCGTGTAATCCTGCGTCTTGACCAGCAGGTCGTGCGAGGTGACTCGTGGCCCCTTGAGCGTGAAGGTGAGGCTCAGGTCCTGAATGTCGGTATTCGGGTTCTTGAAGAGTTCGGGATGGCGCTCAACTACCGAAGCGGGAACCAGACTGCCGATTGCGGGAAGATTCTGAATCTTGCCAAGCGCCGTGGCAGCCACGTTCAAGCCCACCAGCTTTGCGTTGGTGACATGGGCGCCACCGGAACCCAGGAGCGTCGGCTTTATCTGATCGAATTTGGTCCCGGCGCCAGACACCTTGACCTGCCCGACCAGAATTCCACGCACCATGTCTGCGGCCTTGGACTTCTGTGATTCCAGAAGTTGCTGCAGATTCACTCCGTCAGCGCTCATTTGCAGCGCAAAGTCATGCTTCGAGGCCAGGGAGACCTGTCCGTTTGCGGCAATTTTGCCTCCGAACGCATTCACCTTGAACGTATTGAGGTCCAGCGTCTTGTCGGCCAAGGCGGCGACTACATCCAACGATTGGTATGAGACGTTCTGAACCAATCCGTCCGATGACGTGACGGAGGTGGTCGCGTTGAGTGGCCCACCGCTTTGCGAAGCGACCGTGCCCGAAACCTTCAGGTTGTTGATGTGCTCGTCGGCGGGACGTTTGGGCTCGATGTCGGCGAGAGCGATCGAGGCAGCCGTCAAATCGTATTTTGCTCTGAGCGGCTGAAGGGAACTGGCGTTCAGGGTCATCGTCGCATGCGAAGATCCAAGGGCAAACGTTAGCGGTCCGGCGGCTGCGGAATTGCCATTGAGCCTGATATCGCCGGAAAGTCCGCTTACCATGGGTTTGGCCGCGCCTGACCGCGTGACCGACACGTTGGCGAGCTTGATGGTCCCCTTCACATTGGGTTTCTTGTTCGCTATCCGGACATCGAGGTGCATCTCGGCGCTGCCCGCGGGACTATATTTCTCGAGCGCGGGAATCACCTTCGCGACCGGAGCCAGCGCGAAGCTATTGGTGTCGATTCGCGCATTCGTGACTCCCTGACCGTACTGGATCTGCGTTGCCTTCAGGTTCAGGTCGCTCAGACGAACGACCGCGCTCGCTATCTCTATCGTCTTGCCGTGGCGCGAACCGTCGATCGAAACGACGAACGGAACGCCGGTGGGTTTGCTGAACGTGTTACCCCATCCGACCGCGTTGTTGGTCAGATCGCCATGGCCGGTAAAAGCGAGCGAATCAAGGGTTCCCTTAACGCTCGCCCCCAGCGTGACGGGATTGGTAAGTTTGAGCTTTGCGGGGATCTTTTTGCCGACGGAGCCAAAACTGCGCAGGTCGGCGAGAACCAGCGGACCGAGCTTCGCCTTGATATCGAGCGGAACCTTTGCGACATCGACGTGGCCCTCCCCGAGCGGCCCTACCGTGCCGCTGACATTCAAGTTCGGGCTCTGGCCGAACACCGCAAGGCTGAGGCTCAGATTGAATGGACTCGTCAGGCTGAAGTTGCGAACCGAGAGATTAACGTCTTTGACCGTCACCGGCGGCTGATTCGTCTTGCGATCTTCGTAGACGATCATTCCGTCCTGGATCTGGAAACTGTGCACGAAGAGATCCGACAGCATCGAGGCGCCGTTGCCGTGTTTGGTAGCCGCGCTGGGATGCGACGCGGTCAGCGGAGCCGCATTGAGCGGTCGACCGGCTTTGGCGTGCGAGGGTGCTGACGCGGACGGGCTCTTGGGGACTCCGGTCTTTTTCCCGATCGTCGCGACATTCAGCACGCCGGAGGCGGTTCGGATAATGCGAACCTCGGGTTTTTCAAGCACGACCTTGGACACGCTTAGCTCGTGCGACAAAAGCGGCAGGAACGCCACGTCCGCATAGACGTCGCGCGCCTCGACAAACGGCTTGGTCGATATGGCAGGATTGTCCGCGATTTTTACGTCTTTAAGATCGGCGGAAACGCCCCATCCGAGCTTGACGCTTATCTTCGAAACCTCGACCTTGCGGCCCAGCGAGTCACTGACCTTGGTCAGCAAATACTCCCGGTTTTGCGCGATGATCGAGTTCAGGTTGGTTGCGGCGTAGAAAAGCAGTCCGCCCACGGCCACAGCCAGCACCAGCACCACTATCCCAATTATCAGGAAGACTTTGCGCATAGTATGTTCCGACGAGCCGAAGATGGCTGCGGGAGAGTTTAATGCAAGCGCGCCACGAGCGCACGCTTTTAAGCTACAATTGATCCCGTAGTCAGCCGCGGCGTGCCCGGCAGGGACGTTTAACTTGCGCAGGAAGAAGAAAAAACCCGCGTCAAAGCGGGAGACAGGTCGTCTTGAGGAGCCGAAGTTCTCGTCTCCGTTCAAAGACCTGGGCAAGCTTCTGGCCGAGCGCGCCGACCACGGATCCGCACCCAAGAAAAGCGTTACCCCAAAGACGAAGCCCGCGCCTGAATCTCAGGATAGCGGTGGCGCTTCCGACCAGAGCGACGAGGAAGCAGTCTTGCAGGAAGCCTATCGCGGGGTTCGCCCGATTGGAGGTGGACAGCGGGTCCCGGTCAAACCCGAGCCGAATCGCGCGATAATCAGCGAAGAGACAGAAGTTCTGGCCCAACTCTACGACCTGGTCTCGGGACATGGGGCTTTCGACCTGACGGAGACCGAGGAATACGTTGAAGGGATGCGGACGGGAATCGATCCTCGGCTGGTCACCAGACTGAGGCGGGGCGAATTCCCGGTGCAGAATCATATCGATCTTCACGGCATGACCCAGTCTGCCGCCCGCGAAGCGTTGACCGCTTTCGTTCTGGAAAGCGTGCGGAATGGCGTGCGAACCGTGCTGGTCGTTCATGGACGGGGCTTGCGCTCGCCGGGCGGCCATCCGGTGCTGAAGCATGCGACCGCGCACTGGCTTTCGCACGGGGTCTTGGGCGGCCACGTTCTCGCCTTCACCAGCGCGCGTCCGTCGGACGGCGGGGCAGGAGCCATGTACGTGCTGCTACGACGCGAGCGGCGCCGCGCGGCTTTCGACGTGCTGAAGGGAACCAAGCGCTACGACTGACCTGCCTGCTTCCACACCCGCCATCCCGGCAGACCGGGGTGTGGCGTAGTTGCAACATCGCACCGATAAAGAAAAACGGGGGCTCCTTTTTTGGAGCCCCCATTTCGCGTTGCATCAGCATTGGTCGAATCGCTCAGATCTTGACGTAAATCAGGAAGGAGAGAACCAGAACGTAAAGAGTCAGCGATTCGATAAAAGCGAAGCAGAGGATCAGCGGGATGAACATCCGGCTCCAGCTGTTGGGGTTGCGCCCGATCGATTCCATCGCCCTGGCGCCAACAAGTCCCTGTCCGACGCCGCATCCGGCTGCCGCGACGCCAACACCGATGTTGGATGCGAGCGCGAAAAGTCCCAAGCGCAACGCGTCGGAATGCCCTCCAGTCGCTGCGGTGGATGCTGTTTGCGCCATCGCGAGCAAGGGCGAGGCCAGCACCATTGCGAAGGCCGCGCCTATGATTGTTGAGATACGTCGAAGCATGCGAATTTCCTCCTTGTCTCCCTCTCGCGCGCATCCAGACCGCGACCGCAGCCCACTCCTCTTATCATCTCAACCACGGTTGCCTTGGCCATTGCGGCCCTTAGCTGCGCGAATAATTTCTCTAAATTGATTGTCGGGCGGTTAGTGCTCCGGACTTGCCGCGAGCCGGACGTAGCTCAACGTCAGCACGACGAAGATGAGCGCCTGTATGAAGCATACGAGGGCTATGAGCGCGTAAAACAGCACCGGAAAAACCACGTAAAGAAGACTGACAAAAATGCTGAGGACCAGATGATCAGCCAGCATGTTGGCGAAAAGACGTATACCGAGCGAGAGCGGGCGAAATATGGTTTGCGCGAGTTCGATCGGCAGCATCAATGGCGCGAGTAGGGGAAGTGGCCCGAGGAAACTCTTGAGATAGCTGAAGCCGCTTTTACGAAGACCCCAGAAGATGAAGTAGAAAAAGCTGATTGCTCCAAGCCCAAGCGTCAGGTCCGAATTGCTGGTGGGACAATCCAACCCCGGAATCAGGTCAAACAGATTTGCGACGAGGATAAACAGGAAGAGACTTCCGGCGAAGGGTACGAATGATCGGTAGTCGTGCGATTGGAGGACGTCGCTCGACAGGCCGTCGAGCCATCCAACGACGCTTTCGCAGAGAAAAGTCAGCGATAGACCCTTTTCGGGAACCAGCGGGTCTTCGGCGCGGCGGATTGCACGACCGGCGAAATAACCCAGCACCAGCAGGACCGCCATCGCCATCCACGCGCCGATCAGCACCACGGGGATCTTCCCCTGGCTGATCATCTCAAAAAAATTAATGCTCTTCTGCAAGAGACCTCCGCGTAACGATTCCTCAACCGATCGCGCCCTGGAGCGAAGCTCGACCCGTCTCTATAACTATCGCGATCAACTGAGTCAAGATTCCCAGGCCGAAGCCAATCGCGTCGATATGGGTTCCGGAAAGAAGCAGGTAGATCAGCCCAACGTAAATCAGAAGTTTCAGAGGAGCGGCGACGATCCGAAGCTTTGCTCTGAAATCCTGACGCCCGGCCGCCGCGAGCAGAAACCTGCCGATAGCGGCGAGCAGGTACAAGTTCACCATGACGACCGCCGCGCCAAAAAGGCATCCCTCTCCGACGGTGGGAAGCCCCGCCAACGCGAGTGCCCCCGCAGTCACAAGCGCAAGAATAGCGGTGGTGACCTGGATTCCGCCTATCGTAGGCGCACCGAAAGAGAACGTCATTGGGAGTCTCGCTGCATTTCTTTGGCCATCTTGATAAGTTGCATAAAAGCGCCGGCCACTCCGAGGAAGCCGAAGACCAGAGTCAAAATCGGACCGGTCCCGAAGTACTTATCCGCAAAATAACCTACCAGCGCACCCGCTGCGGGCATTATCGCAATATCCATTGCGACGCCCAACCAGCGGGCCGCTTTACCTATGGAGAAAGCCATCGCGACGGATCATTTCCCTTGGTGAGCGCCGAGTTCACCCAGCGCTTCACGTGCCGCTTCGATAGTCCGGTCGATATCGGCGTCGGAATGCGCGACCGATACGAACATCGCCTCGAACTGCGAGGGCGCAAGATATATCCCACGGTTGAGCATCTGATGAAAGAACCGGGCGAACAGAGCGCTGTCGCTGCGACGAGCCTCGTCCGCATCGGAAACGCTGTTTACGCCCAGAAACATGGTTACCAGCGATCCGACATGATTGACGCATCCGCGAACTCCGGAGCCGGCAAGCGCCGCGGAAAGCCCCTTGGCGAGCCGCTCACCCGACGCATCCAGACGATAAGAGGTGCCCGGCGCGGACAGTATCCCGAGAGTTTCGAGTCCGGCGCGGACCGATAGCGGGTTACCCGACAGCGTACCGGCCTGATAGACGGGCCCTGCCGGTGCCAGCAGGTCAAGCAGGTCGGAACGCCCGCCAACCGCGCCAATCGGCATTCCGCCACCGATCACCTTGCCGAGCACGATCAGATCCGGGGCGATGCCGTACTTCTCGGCGATCGATCCATGGCACAGTCGGAAGCCGGTAATGACCTCGTCGCAGATCAGCAACGCGCCGTGGCGATGAGTCATCGCGGCCAGTTCCTTGAGGAAACCGGGCATCGGAGGGACGACGCCCATGTTTGCGGCAACCGGCTCAATAATCACCGCGGCCACTCCGTCCGGATTGGCTTCGAAACATCCGCCCACACTCTCGAGCGAGTTAAACCGGGCCACGCTGGTCATCGCCGCCATTGCCTCGGGCACGCCGGCGCTGTTCGGGGTTCCAAGTGTCATCCCGCCCGATCCGGCGCGTACCAGAAGCCCGTCACTGTGTCCGTGGTAGCATCCGTCGAACTTGATGATTTTGGAGCGTCCAGTAGCGGCACGTGCAATCCTGAGTGCGGTCATTGCCGCTTCGGTGCCAGAGCTCACCAGCCGCAGTTTCTCGGCCGAGGCGATAGCCGCGTTGATTCGCTCCGCGAGTTCGATTTCGAGTTCGGTGGTGGCACCGTAACCGAAACCCTTGCGCGCCTGTTCGGCAACCGCCGCGACGACCTCGGGATGCGTATGACCAACGATGGCGGGTCCATAGGAGCCAACGTAATCGATGAAGCGGTTTCCGTCCGCATCGAAGACGTAAGCGCCGGCGGAGGACTCGATGAAAATCGGGTTTCCGCCTACTGCGGACCACGCGCGAACGGGCGAATTGACGCCGCCTGGAATTCTGCGCAGGGCGCGCCGCGATAGTTCCGTTGACTTGTCGTGGTTAAGCATATTCGGCTTGCGGTTTGCTTCCGCTATCATCCCTCTTTCATCACATTCAAACACATGTTAGCAGAGCGTCATATCGTAAATTTAGATCAACGCTCGATGGCTCCCAGAGCCAACGAGCGCGATCGACGACAAAAACAATGATCATCCTAAATTACAGGTCGTCGTGACCGAGTTTGTATTTCTTCAGCGATTTCGCGCGCTTGAGAGAAATCGGACTCCGCCCCCTTGAGACAGACTCGTAAAGAGTTTATCACGTTGCCTTGGTCGCAGAATTTTCCCGCATCGGTATAGGACCGGATTGTCGTCACGCGGAGAGCGCTTGCGACTCGTTTTAGATGGGCCTGGCAACAGCCAAATTTCCATCGTCGCGAATCCAGAAATTTCATACGACCGAGGACCATGTAACGGGGCTTTTAGTGGATAGCTCGCCATTTTGTGTCCTGCAGATCGTCTTTTTAGCAAGGGAAAAACGGCTTATCCACAAGTGTTGATAAGCCTGTGAGTAATTGTTCGCTGTCTTCACCGGGAAGATTCGGGGGCCCGGTGCTTTCGGGAGGGAAAGGAATCAGATGAGCAGCTTGTGGGAACGAGCTGTTGATCGTATTCGCGATCAACTCGGCCAGGTAGGTTTCGAAACCTGGATAGGACCTCTCAACTTCGTCGGGGTGAACCGTGGTACAGCAACGATAGAGGCGCCAAACCGATTCTTTCGCGACTGGGTCAGTGAGCGTTACCTCGGCCTGCTCAAGCAATCATTGACTGAGATTGCCGGCGAGCAGCTCGACGTGAAACTCACTCTGCGCGACGGCCTAGCCGTTCCTCCAGCGCGCCCGACGCGTACGAGCCCTCCGCAGGAAGCTCAAACAGCAAGTGCTCGTACGCCTTCGCGCAGTACCGTTCGCGGCATCGAAAGGCATCCACAGCTCAACCCGCGTTACACATTCGCGGAGTTCGTGGTTGGCTCGGGTAATCAGTTTGCTCATGCCGCAGCGCTTGCGGTCGCTGGTCAGCCGGGCGAGAAATACAACCCGCTTTTCATTTACGGCGGCGTAGGTCTGGGAAAGACGCACCTGGTGAGCGCGATCGGCCATCACATATGGGCCTACGGCAATCGCAACCGCAAGGTTCTTTTCATGCCGTCCGAAGTTTTCATGAACGAACTCATCAGCTCGATACGACGGGACGGGATGGGCGAGTTCAAGGAAAAATTTCGGCGGGTGGATGCGCTCATCCTCGATGACGTGCAGTTCCTCGCGGGCAGAGAGCGAACGCAGGAGGAATTTTTTCACACGTTCAAC
>JBJKQX010000187.1:0-11665 GCA_046704965.1 Binataceae bacterium (SeqCode) | reverse complement strand
TGACATCACGGTCGGTCTACAACCTGCAGTGATGATGGCATCAGGCGGCGAACCGGAGCAATGACGGAGGTCAGCACGGGGAGAGAAAGCACGCTACACTTACCCAAAGTAAGCGAAAGAGAAAAATGCGCGTCTTGAGTCATTAGATCGCTTCATTCAAAGAGGCTTCGTCTACCCGCGAATCTTATAAATATCCCGCGCTTTTTTTGCCAGCGTATGGCATTTCTGTTAAAAAGATCAGCGAGGGTGAGGAAGAGGCGGCGGTGCGCCTCGGGGAGCGCGTGGGAAAATCATGAAGAAATTTTCCGCCGGCGTGGTTGTCGGCTTTATATTGAGTGGGGTGTTCGCGTTCGCTTCCACCGGTATCCTGCATAACGGACTGTTCTGGAGCAGGCTGGGCAAGAGCGCGAAGACCGGCTATGTGAATGGCTACGCCGACGCGATGCAAGTGAGTATCTCGAAGCTGGATACTCTAAGCGTTGCGGGCGACCTGTTCCATTGGAAGGGTTCGCGCAGAATCATCCGCCAGCTGTCCAACGAGTTGTCAATGTCCACGATGACGCCGCGCGAAGCGGTCAGACGACTCAATGCACTTTATGCCAACAAGAAGTATTCGGAGCTTGACCTGGGCTCCGCGCTGCAATTGCTTGCGCTCAGATCGCGCGAGAATCCCACGCATCTGAAGAAAAAGTAGACGAACCCGTCGAAAGTTCGAGAAGACGGCTCTCTTGGAGAGCCGTCTTTTTTTTGGAGCGGATGAACCTGCTGCTTGAAACCCACACGGTTTGCGCCTAGTGGTTAGACCGGAGCCGCAACCGTGAACGCAACCGTTCAATTGCTCGAAAAAGTGGCGCGCGCGACGGTCGGCGTGCATTCCGAAGTGCCGTCGGAGCACGTGTCGGCAGCGATCGGTCTGGGGACCGATCGACGCGGCACCGGCACGCTCGTAAGTTCCGACGGCTACATCGTAACCGTGCATTACCTGCTGCTTGGCGCGCAGAACGTGATCGTGACTCTGCCCGACGGCGAGCAGCACCCGGCGGCGGTCGTCGGCAAGGATTACAACACCGGTCTCGGGCAGCTCAAAATAGACGGCTCGGCCTATCCGCATCTGGATGCGGTTTCCTCCGAAAACTGCGTTACGGGTCAGAGCGTTTTCACGGTGTCCAGTCTGGGCGGAGAGAAGCGATGCGCCGATTCGGGAATCGTGACTTACACGGGACCGTTCGACGCGGTGTGGGAGTTCGTTCTGGAGCGCTGCCTGTGCGTGACCGCCTCCTCGTTGAATATCGGATTCAGCGGCGGTCCCATCTGCAACAACTTCGGACAGCTGATTGGAATCTCGTATCTGAATTTCGCTGACATGGGTCGTGCGATTCTGGGCGTACCCGCGGAATGCTTTCTGAACGCGCGCGATGAACTGGTTCGCCACGGGCGACGCACGACGTCTGCCTCAAAGGCGTGGGTCGGCGTTCTCGCCTACACGCTTCGCGAGCACGTTGTGATTGCGGGAGTGATGCCGGGAAGTCCGGGCGACAAGGCCGGTCTGCAACAGGGTGACCTGGTCATCACCGCTGACGGACGCGACATCAGTGAACGCCGGGCGCTGTACGACGAGCTCGCCAACCATCAGCCGGGCGACAATATCAGCCGGAGAGTCCTGCGCAACAACCGCGTCCATCAGTTGGAAATCCCCGCCGTAAGAGCTGAGGATTACTTTGCCTGAGCCGGGCTCCGACGATTGCGCAAGACAGGGCTGAATCAAGCTGCCGGAAATTTCACATCGTTAAGGGGACAGGACCGAAATGAATCAAGCCAGGAAGCGCCTGCGCGAGATGCTTGCGCGGGACGAGATGATTGTTGCGCCGTTCGTTTTCGATTGCCTGCAGGCGAAACTCGCCCAGGCCGGCGGATTCGACGCCGTTTACATGACGGGGTTCGGAACCGCCGCGGCGCGCGGGATGCCCGACTTCGGGCTGCTCACGATGACCGAGATGGTCGCGAACGTGCGGGCGATTGCAAACTCGGTCGACGTGCCGCTCATCTGCGACGCCGACACCGGCTACGGCAACCCGGTAAACGTATGGAGAACCGTGCGCGAGTATGAAGACGCGGGCGCGTCCGCGCTTCATATCGAGGATCAGGTATTCCCCAAGCGATGCGGGTTCCTTTCTGGCAAACAGGTAATCCCGATCGAGGAGATGGTGCCGAAGGTGCGCGCCGCGTGCGACGCACGGCGCGACCCGAATCTCGTCATTATCGCCCGCAGCGACGCGCTCGCGGTCAACGGATGGGACGACGTCGTCAGGCGATGCAACGCCTATCGCGAGGCCGGCGCCGACCTTATCTTCGTGGACGGGATTCGCACCCTTGACGATCTCAAGAACTACGCGAGCAAGCTTGCCGGGCTGCCGCTCGTATACAACGGCGCGTTGCTGCCGGTCCCGGAACTCGCAAAATACGGCTTCAAGGTGACCATCCATATCGGCACCCTGATGGCGGCCTTCGAGCGGATGCGCGACGCGATGGCCGAGTTGAAAAGCACAGGACAGGTGCATGGTGACGGGCTCGGGGTGTTCCGCGATTTCGTCAAGCTGATGGATGTGGACGCTTATCAGAAGCTCGGTGACAAGTACTCGGGTTGACGCACGACGCGCGGCGGTCGGTTCTACCAAAACTCTCTCATCACTTGCACGAAAGCACAAAGACGGGATACGGCTCGGCCGTATCCCGTCTCTTTTGGTCGTCGTGAGTTTTTCGTGAGGCTTTGAGCGCGCTTCTAGACGTCCTTGAATTCGCGCTTCGCCCCGGATTTGGACTTCTTCGCGGACACTGATTTGGCGCTTGATTTGGCCTTGGTCTTTGTCACGGTCTTGGCCTTCGACGCGGCATTGGACTTCGATCTGCTCTCCTCGATCGCGGACTGCGCCGCGGAAAGCCGCGCGACCGCTATCCGGTACGGTGAGCACGAAACGTAATCGAGGCCGAGACCGTTGCATACGCGGATACTGGCCGGGTCTCCGCCGTGCTCGCCGCATATACCCATCTTGATCGCGGGCTTTGCCCCGCGTCCGCGCTCGACCGCCAGCTCCATCAGTCCGCAGACGCCGACCGGGTCGAGCTCCTGGAAAGGATCTTTCGCGTAGATGCCCCTTATCAGATAGTCGTTCAGGAACTTCGCCGAATCGTCGCGCGAGAGTCCGTAGGTCATCTGCGTCAGGTCATTGGTTCCGAAGGAAAAGAAATCTGCCGACTCGGCGATCTCGTCGGCTACCACGCAGGCGCGCGGCACTTCGATCATCGTGCCGACTGTGAACGGCACCCGCTTGCCGGTTTCCTTGAAGACCTGCCGCGCGACTTCGCGAATCTCGGCCGCCAGAACGTCGAATTCCTTGCGCGTGCCGATCAGCGGAAGCATTATCTCGGGCAATGCCCTGACGCCCTCGGCGCGCAGTTGGCACGCCGCCTCAAGAATCGCGCGCGCCTGTGCCTTGTAGATTTCCGGATAGCTGATACCGAGTCGCGAGCCGCGATGGCCCAGCATCGGATTGAACTCGAACAGGTTGTCGCGCACCTGTCTCAGATGGTCCGCGCTGACGCCCATCCGGGACGCCATCTCGACTATCTCCTGATCTTCCTTGGGCAGGAACTCGTGAAGCGGCGGGTCGAGAAGACGGATAGTGACCGGCAACCCCTTCATCGCGCGCAGTATTCCGACAAAGTCCTCCCGCTGCATCGGGAGAATCTTTTCCAGCGCCGCCGCCCGCTCCTTTGCGTTCTGGGCCATGATCATTTCGCGCACGGCCTCGATACGCTTGGGGTCGAAGAACATATGCTCGGTGCGGCAAAGGCCGATACCTTCGGCGCCGAAATCGCGGGCGACCTGAGCGTCATGAGGAGTGTCGGCGTTGGCACGCACTCCGAGGCGGCGTTCCTTGTCCGCCCACGACAGGAATTTGCGGAAATACGGCGACATCTCGGGCTGCACAGTGGACACGCGCCCTTCGATAACTTCGCCCGTGGAACCGTCAAGCGTTATGTACTCGCCGCGACGGACGGTCGTGTCGCCCGCCTTGATAGTTCCGCTCGCGTAATCAACTTCGATTTCGGAGCATCCTGCGACGCAGCACTTGCCCATCCCGCGCGCGACCACTGCCGCGTGACTCGTCATGCCGCCGCGCGCCGTCAGGATTCCCTCCGCGACCTGCATCCCGTGGATATCCTCGGGCGAGGTTTCGAGCCTGACGAGGATTACCTTGCGTCCCGCGCCGGTTACGGCGACGGCCTCGTCCGCGGAGAAGACCACTTCACCCGAGACTGCGCCGGGCGAGGCGGGAAGACCGCGCGCGATGACCTTCTTCGCAACCGTCGGGTCGAGGCGCGGATGCAACAACTGCTCGATCTGTGTCGGCTCGACACGCATCAGAGCGGTCTGCCGGTCGATAAGACGTTCGTCGGCCATGTCAACCGCGACCCGGACGGCGGACTCGGCGGTCCGCTTGCCGTTTCGCGTCTGGAGCATGAACAGACGCCCGCGTTCGATCGTGAATTCGAGGTCCTGAATATCGCGGAAGTGGTGCTCAAGGCGGTTCGCGATACTGAGCAACTCCTTGTAGACCTTCGGAAAAGACTCTTCCAGCGTCTCATACTGCTTGCGCCGCTCGGCCTCGTTCAGGTGATTGCGTTCCGCCGCCTGGCGGCCGGCCTTGAGGCTTATGGGATGCGGCGTGCGGATGCCGGCAACCACGTCCTCACCCTGCGCGTTGGACAGGAACTCGCCGTAGATGCCCTTCTCGCCGGTGGCGGGATTGCGCGTGAACGCAACGCCGGTTGCACAATCCGAGCCCAGATTCCCGAACACCATCGATTGGACCGTGACTGCAGTGCCCCAGTCGCCGGGGATATCGTTGATACGCCGGTAGGTGATTGCGCGCTCGTTGTTCCATGAGCCGAACACCGCGCCGATAGCCGCCCACAACTGCTCCTCGGGATCCTGCGGAACGTCGCGGCCCACGCGCCGTTTGATAAGCTCACGGAATTCCCGGACCAGCTCCTTCAGGTCGTCGGTGGTAAGATCGACGTCCTGGGTCACGCCGCGCGCGGCCTTTTTGCGATCGATCAGTTCCTCGAACGGATCGGGATCGTTCTTGTTCTCGGGCTTCAGTCCCAGCACCACGTCGCCGTACATCTGGCAGAAGCGCCTATACGAGTCCCACGCGAACCGTGCGCTGCCGCTGACGGCTTCGAGTCCGTTGACCGTTTCATCCGTCAGGCCCAGATTCAGAACGGTGTCCATCATTCCCGGCATCGAGACCCGCGCCCCCGAACGCACGGACACGAGCAGCGGATTCTCCCGGTCACCGAAGCGGCGGCCAAGCGCCTTCTCGATCCGGCCCACGCTCGCCTTGACGCCCTTGTCGAGCCCCTTGGGATACTTGTGGTTGTTTTCGTAGAAGTAGGTGCAGACGCCGGTCGAAATCGTAAACCCGGGCGGCACCGGCAGTTTGAGCGATGCCATCTCGGCGAGGTTTGCTCCCTTGCCGCCCAGAAGATTACGCATCTCGGAACGGCCTTCCGCCACTCCGCCGCCGAAGAAGTAAATGTCAGGATGAACACGAGCCATTTGAGCCAAATCTCCCGTCGCTGTCTTGTGCGAACAGAATCAGAATCCTTTCGAAAAATTTTTCACCATGTCCGGGCAGCGCCAAAGTACGCCCGCCCGGGTGTTTCCGACAAGAACCCGGCTTTGCGCTAACGTTCCCGTTCCCAGCCGATTCGTTTTGTGAGTTCCTCGGTGAGCGCGTTGATGTGAATCCGATCCTGCGTGGTCGAATCCCGGTCGCGCAGAGTAACCGTGTCGTCTTCCATGGTCTGATGGTCAACGGTCACGCCGAACGGCGTGCCAATCTCGTCCTGACGGCGGTAGCGCCGCCCGATTGATCCTGCCTGGTCGTACGTCACCATGAAACGCTTCTTGAGCATCCGCATGACTTCCTGCGCTTTTTCAGGATGTCCGGATTTCCGAAGCAGCGGAAACACCGCCGCCTTGATCGGTGCCAGACGCGAGTCCAGACGGAGCACGATGCGCTCCTCGTTTTCGACCACGTCCTCATCGTATGCGTCGATCAGAAAAGCAAGCAACGGACGGTCGACCCCGACCGCCGGCTCGATAACCCACGGGCGGTAGCGCGCCTTTGCTTCCTCATCGAAGTAGGTCAGGGCCTTGCCGCTCGCCTTGGCATGCTGGTCGAGATCGAAGCTGCCGCGCCGCGCAATTCCCTCCAGCTCACCCCATCCGAACGGATAGAGGTATTCGATATCGCTGGTCCCGCGTGAGTAGTGAGCCAGCTCCTCCTGGGCATGCTCGCGGATGCGCAGGTGGTCGGCCTTGATTCCGTACTTTACGAACCAGTTGAAGCGCTGGTCGACCCAGTGCTTGAACCACTTTTCCTCTTCCGCCGGATCGGGCTTGACGAAGAACTCCATCTCCATCTGCTCGAACTCGCGCGTGCGGAAGATGAAATTGCCGGGCGTTATCTCGTTGCGAAACGATTTGCCTATTTGGGCAACGCCGAACGGCAGCTTGACCCGCTGCGTATCGACCAGGTTTTCGAAGTTGGCAAATATTCCCTGCGCAGTCTCTGGCCTGAGGTACACGGTGCTCGCGGTGTCCTCGACCGGGCCCATGAAGGTCTTGAACATCAGGTTGAACTGCCGCGCCTCGGTAATCTCGCCGCCGCACGCTGGGCATCGAGGCTCCGTCAGGTCGGTCGCGCGAAAACGCTGCTTGCAGCTTTTGCAGTCGACCAGCGGATCGGTGAAGTTCTGCAGATGGCCCGAGGCTTCCCAGACCCTGGGATGCTGCAGGATGGCGCTGTCGAGTCCGATAACGTCGGACCGCACCTGCACCATCTCGCGCCACCAGGCTTCCTTGACATTGCGCTTGAGCTCAACCCCGAGCGGACCGTAGTCGTAGGTCGAACCGAGCCCGCCGTAGATATCGCTCGCCGGAAAGATTATTCCGCGCCGTTTGCACAGGTTAACGACCTTCTCCATCGTTACCGCGCGCTTGTTGCCGGAAGTCCCCTCCATGGGTTCTGATGCGGACAAGAATTCCTCCTGAACAGCCGATCGGCCTCGGGCGCGTCCTTAGCCGAGCTTGATTAGCTCGGCCTCGGCGCGGCCGTTTGCAATTTCAAGGATAGCAACCGTGCCGGGAACACCGACCAGGTTGCGCGGAAGCGTGGCGCTTCCGGGATTCACGACCAGCGTGTCGCCGAAGCGCTGGATTGACTCGACATGACTGTGACCCTGCACCACCACGTCGACCGGACCGCCAAAACACGCATTCATCGCATTGTTAAACACCCGCTCCGACGTCTCGTCGGGAGTCGGGATGGCGTGGATGAGCCCGATTCGCACACCCTCGATTTCGAGCAGATGGGCCTCGCGCACGCGTTCGTCCTGATCAAGCTTGAAGCGATGTCCGTCGAGGCCTTCGTCACCGTTGCCAAGCGCGGCAATGACCGGAGCAACCCGCGCCAGCTCGTCGAGTACGCGGTTCACGTAAACGTCACCCGCGTGCATCACCAGCTCGACGCCGCGAAATGCCTCGAACACTGCGGGCGGGAGATGCTCGCAGGCCTCGGGTATGTGTGTGTCGGAGATTATCCCGATTCGCATCGCGAAACGGCTCGTGGGTCTCGGACCACGAACCAAGAAATGCCTAAGTTACCATGCGTCGTAATGCCCAGCAATTTGCCGGCGCACGATCCGCCCGAGGGGGCGAAGTATTTTTCGCCATTCCCTGCGCCGTGCCCAAAGAAGGTGCGCCTTTCGCGCCTGGAAATCGCCCACACGTCGCGCGGAGGAGTGCTGCCGGCAGACGCGGCCCGCTTGAACGCAGCGACGGCTCTCGCCATGCTGGGCATCTCGGGCGGGTTTTTGCGCCCCGATAGTTCGCTATGTGCGGTTCGGAGGAGGAATCCGCCATGACCAAACGCGGAATTGTAGCTGCCGCCTGCCTCGTCGCGATGGCTGTGATGGTAGCCGGATGCGGACACAAGCTTGTTGCTCAGTCGGGCAGGCACGTGGTCGAGGTCTATCCCGACCAGCAGACCTACGAAAAGATTACCAATCTCAAGGAGTATACGGGGATGGCCGGGATGATGGGCAAACTTGGCGAAAGTATCTCCACGGCCCGGGTCGCCGATCAAACGCCGGTCAAAATCCTGAGCAGCAACGACAAGGGCGCGATGGTCGAGATTCTGAGCGGTCCGGACAAGGGCCTCAAGGGATTCGTGCCGAAGAACAACGTCAAATAGGACTCCCGCGTCCTCGCCTTTCGCTTCTGGTTTCTCGCTGCCCGGTGGGCGCCGCGCCTGTGACCGCTAAGTGCGCGGACTGGTTCCGATCACGCCCTCGCGCTCCAGCGAATCTATCTCCTCGTCGCTGAAACCAAGGACGTCGCGCAGGACCTGCTCGTTGTGCTCGCCGAGAAGCGGCGCCGGGCGATCGGACGAAAGCGGCGTCCCGGAAAATCGGGCGACCGGAGCCGGGTAGAGATGCGTTCCGACGACCTCGCGATCGATCGGGATGAAAAAGCCGCGCGCCTGAACCTGCGCGTCCGCTATCACCAAGGGAGCCGAATTGACCTGCCCGGCAAATACCCCCGCCTGCGCGAGCCGATGGGCGATTTCCTCGGCTTCGAGCCCCAGGAACACGCGCGAAAGCTCCTCGTCGAGCGCGTCCTCGTTGCGTTTGCGGGCTTCGGCGCTCGAAAACCGGCGATCGTCGGCAAGTCGCTCAAGGCCAAGCACCCCGAGCAACGCCCGCCACTGCTCGTCTGTGTGGGCGCCCACCGCTATCCAGTTGTCATCGCCCGCGCATCGGTAAAGCCCGTGGGGAGCGTGGTCCGGATGGCGATTCCCGTGCGGCACGGGTAGATTTCCGCTCAGTTGATACCCAATCAACTCTTCGGCCATCAGCGGGGTTGCGGCCTCGACCTGCGCAAGCTCGACCCACTGCCCGCGGCCGGTTCGTTCACGTTCGTGAAGCGCAACCATCACCGCGAACATTCCGTTCAGGCCTCCGATCGGGTCGCCGAGTGCATTGCTCAGCGTGTACGGCTGGTCATCGTCGTGATAGCGGCAGAGTCCCGTCACGCCGGCCATCGCCTCTACAGTGTTGCCGTAGCCGCGTGCGTCGCGTTCCGGGCCCTCCGCCCCGTACGAGGGCATCGAGATCATCACCAGCCCCGGATTTGACTCGGCCAGCGTCGAATAAGCGAGCCCGAAGCGCTCCATCACGTCGGGGCTGTAGTTTTCGATCAGGACATCCGCGGTCGCGACCAGACGCTTCAGGACGGCGACGCCGCGTGGATGTGCCAGGTTGAGCGTAAGATCGATCTTGCCGCGGTTTACGCCATTGAAAACACCCGAGCGCTCGTGCGGCTGAAGCTCCGGCGGACCCATCGAGAGCGAACCGCGCCACCAATCGTATCGGCGCGTGTCCTCGACCTTGATTACCTCGGAACCCATCTCGGCCAGCATCGATCCGACCAGCGGCCCCGCCCATCCCATCGAGAGATCGATTACACGAAGTTTTCCCTTCTGATTCATCGTCATACCGTTCCCACTTCGTGGAGCCGGGCAAGTTCCGCGGGATCGAGCCCGAGGCGTTCAACCAGAACTTCGCGGTTATGCTCGCCGAGCCGCGGCGCCGGGGTGGTCGGCGCGGGGCGATGCGACGAGAGGCGAAGCGGCGCGCCGGGAATACGAATTTCGCCAAGCACGGGATCGTTTATCGTCTCGAAGTACTTGCGCTCGGTGAGCTGATTCCATTCAAGGACTTCTGCGACGCTCGGCATCGGCGCCATCGGAATCGCGCGCTTTCGCCCCTCGGCGTAGAGAAAGCCGCGACCGTGGGCGAGGAAAAACGGCTCGATGATCGCAAGCAACGCGTCGTTGTTGACCATCCGATCGAGCCCGGTGCGAAAGCGCTCGTCGTCGACCAGTTCGGGCCGCCCTATCATGTCGCACAGGCTTTCGAACTGCTTGTCGGTCACGCAATGAAGCCCGGCGTATCCATCGGCGCATGGCAGAGTCACGATCATGAAAGGCCCGAGCGTGTAGCGCTTTCCGATTCTGCGCCGATACTCGCCGGTGTACTGGAACGCGACCGTCTCGTAGATCATCGTCGAGATAACCGACTCGAGCAGCGAGATGTCGACGTGCTGCCCCCTGCCCAGGGTGAAGCTGCGCGCGAACAGCGCCTGCATCGCGGCGATCGCCCCGAACAGCCCGCCCACATACTGTCCGAGCGAGCCGGGCGGCGAAAGCGGTTCGCGCGAGGGTTCACCGACCGGATACGTCCATCCGCCGCGCGCGAAGAGCACGAGATCGTTCACGAGGGTGTTGCGGTCGGGGCCGTCCTGACCGAAGTTCGAAATGGAGACGACCGAGAGCCGGGGAAAGCTTTCAAGCAGATTCGCCGGCGCAAGTCCGAACTTTGCGAGCGTGCCCGGTGGGAAGTTTTCGACCAGCAGGTCCGCCTCGCCAAGCAGATCGAGCAGAAGCTCGCGTCCGCGCTCGTGGCGCAAATTCAGCGTGACGCCAAGCTTGTCGGTGTTGAGGAAAGCGAACAGTCCCCCGCGGTCGCGGTAGGATTTCGCGTCAGCGCCGTCGCGCCACGGGCCGCGTCGTCGTCCGGCCTCGCCCCACGGCGGCTCGATCTTGATGACTTCGGCCCCGACTTCGGCGAGAAGTTTCGTCGTGTAAGGACCCGCAATCCGGTTTGTCAGATCGACGACGCGTACGTCGCCAAGCGAAGTATAGCGCATGCCTGTCCTGCCCCACGCGAATCTGACTCCCCAAGACGGCCTTCCGTCAAGAGAAAGACGTCAAACGGCGAGCCGTCAGGCATACGCCTTCAACAGTGGGCACTCGTGCTGAGGTCAGGAACAGGAGCCTGCGACGATCGATCGCCGGCAGCTTATGTGCGGCAACGGAAGACGGAAAGCGAGGCTCACGCATCGCAATCCGCATCCTTTGTGACGGGCGGAATCCTTGCGGCAATAATCAAAGCGGCGGGAATCGCATAGATTCCCGCCGTCCTCTGGCGATGCCGCGACAGACCGTAAACGAAGACTCTCGAAAAGAGAAAGCCCGCCCGCTCCGACTTCGGCGTCGGCTCAGAGCGCGTCGGCGCCGCGTTCGCCAGTCCTGATTCGAACGACCTCTTCCATCGGCATCACGAAGATCTTTCCGTCTCCGATTCTTCCGGTGCGCGCGGCGCGCTCGATCGTTTCGACGACCTGCGACGACAGTTCGTCCGCGACGATTATTTCGAGTTTCACCTTGGGCAGGAAATCGACTACGTATTCCGCGCCACGGTACAGCTCGGTGTGACCCTTTTGGCGACCGAACCCCTTGACCTCGCTGACCGTGAGCCCCTGCACTCCGATGCTCGAAAGCGCCTCTTTAACCTCGTCAAGTTTGAACGGTTTGATTATCGCTTCGACCTTCTTCATATGAACCCCCGGCCTTTCAGCGCAGGTCTTTGGATGCCCGACACATGACGGGCAACCTGTCTCTCCTTGGTATAGCGCCTTTATCACAGGCGCTTAATAGAGCCATTTCCAACTCGCTGCGGAGCGAATTTCCTC
>JBJKQX010000186.1:0-4373 GCA_046704965.1 Binataceae bacterium (SeqCode) | reverse complement strand
GTTCAGGAAGAACTGAAGCGTCCACTGATCCTGCTGGTCTCCGCCGGGAGTGCCGAAGGCCAGGCGCGTATCGTCCGTGCCGATTGCGAGCGACGGAGTCAGCGTCGTTCGTGGACGCTTTCCCGGAGCAAGCGCGTTGGGATGGCTTTCCTCGAGAAAGAACGTTTGCATCCGCGAACCCAGAGGAAATCCCAGCTCAGGGATGACCGGTGAACTCGGAATCCATCCGCCGCTGGCAGTGATGGCGATCATGTTGCCCGCCCGGTCGGCCGCACACACATGCACGGTGCCTCCGCCCCATGAGGAACCTGTCGCAGCTCCGTTGCGAAGCGGCTTCATCGCGACCGGATCTCCCGGCCGCTGATCCATCGAGGCCCGCTCCATGTCGATAAGTTCGCGGCGTATCCCGGCGTATCGCTTGGAAAGCAGACTTTCGACTGGCACCTCGACAAATTCCGGGTCCGCGTAGTACGCCTCGCGATCGGCGAAAGCCAGCTTTGCGGCTTCGACCACCGCATGGATGTAGTCGGCCGAGTTATGCCCCATCGCGCGAAGATCGAAGCCCTCCAGCAATCGAAGCTGCTGCAGGAAAACCGGACCCTGCGACCACGGTCCGCACTTGAAAACCGTCATGCCGCCGTAATCGAGGCTGAGCGGCATTTCGATCCTGGTCGCGAATGACGCGAGGTCGGAAGTCTCGAGCAGACCGCCCTGGGCATGAGACCACGCCGCGATCTCGCGAGCGATATCGCCCCGGTAAAAGCGGTCGCGAACGGCGTCGAGCGCACTGTCGCGGCCCCGGTTTCGAGCACCGGCTTCGGCATCCAGAAGCCGCCTGAAGAACTTCGCAAGCGCGGGGTTCCGAATCACATCGCCCGGCCTCGGAACCTCGCCCTCGGGCATATAAACAGCGGCGGTCGACGGCCAGTCGTTACGAAACTTCGCGGCGAAATGACTGATCGAGGCACCCGCCCCGGCCATCTGGCTTTCACCCCCGTGGGCGATCTGTTCACCGGCGAGCCCGACATGGATGGCGAATCCTTCCTCGGCTACTGCCAACGCCGGCTCGAGAACGTCAGCCAGCGATTTCGTACCGAATTCGGCGAGAGCCGTAACCAGCGAGTCGAGCGCGGCAGGCACGCCGGCGGCAAGAAGCCCCTGATGCGGCACGAGGCTCAAACCCAGTTCCCGGTAATGTTCGATTGTGGCGCGGGCGGGAGCCGTCATGTTTCCATTGAGCGACACCACGCGGTCGGCCGCGGACGAGTAGATCAGCATCGGTGCCTCGCCACCGATCGTATGCATATGGGGATTGGCCGCCCCCTCGACGAATACAGCGGCAACCGCCGCGTCGATGGCGTTGCCGCCACGGGCGAAAAGGCGCGCTCCTGCCGCGGCGGACAGGTAATGCTCAGTGGCGATCATGGCCTCGCGCCCCATTACCAGCGGATAACAGGTACCCACGATGTGAACCTCAATGCTGCACGGACGGGAACTTCGGGCTCCCCCTAGAGCGTTTGTATATCGAGATTGCCACAAAATGGTCACGCGGGTGAACGTTTTGGTGCCCCATAGAAGTGTTAAATTGTCAGGAAAAATCAGGCCCTTAAAAAGCCCTACTTCAGCTAACCTATTAAAAATATAGGATTTTTCGAGAGTTAGGCACGAAAATAAAGCTTTTCGCGCCCCCTCTTAAGTATGAGGCCCGTTGATTGCTAGAATAAGGCTATGTGGGAGAGGGCCAGCGCCACGATCTTTGGGCGGATCAGTGGCCGGCAAGGGGGTTTGCCATGACTGACACTTCTCTAATCGAAGACGTAGCCGGAAAGCGATGCCGATTACTCAAGCCCGTGCGCGATCGTGAGGGGCGGAGTCGCTTCAAGGAAGAACCCACCATCCTGCGCCAGGTAAGGAACCTCGACCGTAACATGTACCTGGTGGAGTTTGGCGACGGCGCTACAACCTTTCTGTTCCCCGACGAGGTCGTCGTCAAAAAATAGAAGCCGGGACGAGTCGGCCCCACGTTTGGCTGAACACGGGCGGGCTGGCCGTCTTTGCCATCTTTACCGGATTCAGACGCCGCGCTTCAGCGACGGCACCGGCCAGGCGCGGTCAGCTTCTGGACGCGCCAACTCCTCCGGTTTCTTCGAGATATTCCCGCGCTCTGTAAAGAGCCGCGATAGTCTTGGCGTCGACGATTTCGCCGCGCTGAATCATTCTGAGCGCCTCGGCGAACGATCGTTTTTCGACGCGGATGACTTCATCGAAGTCGAGCGTGCCGACCGCAAGGTCGAGCTCGCGCGCGAGGAACAGTTCTATCCGCTCGTCGCAAAAGCTGGGTATAGTCACGATGCCGCCCAGATGATCCCATCGGCGACCTGAGAGGCCGGCCTCTTCGGCAAGTTCGCGCTGCGCGCACTGGATCGGAGTCTCATCCGCACGCCGGACGCCTGCCGGTATTTCCCAGATGTATCCGCCGATCGCGTGCCGGTACTGGCTGAGCAATGCGACATTCCCGGTGTTGTCGATTGCGACCACGGCGCTGGCGCCGGGATGACGGATAATTGCAAGATCGACCTCTGCACCGTTGGGGAGGATGGTGTGCTCGACGCCGAAATCGACGACCCCGAGCTTCAGAATCTGGCGCCTGTTCAAAGCCATGAGGTAAAGATCGGCTGGGGCGGGGCTTATCGCAAGCTTATAATGGGCAATTGCGGGCGATAACTTCACGCGGCAGTATTTTGGTGTCGTTCAACGGGCGAGGATACGAGCGTCTATGGCACGAGTGATAATACCGGTCTATTTCGATTACGCCTCGACCCTCTGCTACATCGCGTGGAAGATAGTCGGCGAACTCGAACAGGAACTCGATTTCGAGGCTCTGTGGAAGGGCGTGCCGATCTCGATGCGCAACGTTGGGGCCAAGGCGGGTCGCGAATTCAGGCCGCGCGACTATGAGAAAGTGCAGATGGTGGCGGCAGAAACCGGGGTGCCGGTCACTCCGCCCAAGCGATGGCTGGCGTCGGAACCAGCGCTCGAAGGGGCGGAACTGGCTCGCGAGGCGCGGGTCTTTCCCGCCTATCATGCGGCAGTCTTCCGAGCCGCTTTCGAACAACAGGAAGATATAGGAAGTTCCGCCGTGCTGGGGCGCATCGCCGGCGAAGTCGGGATGGAACCGGACCGGTTTCTCGCCGATCTGGAAACGCATCGGATGGCTTCGCGAATCACCGAGTACAAGCGCGAGGCCGATACGTTCTCGGCGCTTGGCTATCCTACCTTCATGCTGGGAGACTTCCCGCTCACCGGCATCCAGCCCAAGGATACGATGCGTCTTCTGTTCGAACGCTTTATCGTGCGGCGCGAGGAAGACCCCGGTAACTAGAGCGTTAGCGCGACAGGAACACCGGGCAGGGCGAATTGCGCAACACGTATTCGGTCGTCGAGCCGAGTACCATCTCGATTATCCTGCTGTGTCCGTATGCACCGATGAAGAGCAGGTCGGCGTCGTTCTCCTTCAGGAAGCGGACGATTTCCTCGTTGGCGTGACCGGCGATAAGTTTGAATTGCGCCGGCGGCTTGTAGGGCTCGAAGTATGCGCGGGCCTGGTCAAGCGTGCGCTCGCCGAGTTGCGGATCGCGCGATACGGTTATCACGGTAATCGGTACGTCGAAGCTGACCGCGAACTCCGCCGCCGCGCGCATCGCGCGCGAGGCACGCTCGCTGCCGTCGTAGGCGAGTACGGGGTGTTTGATCTCCCGAAATTTCATCGGCGAGATGAAAACCGGGCGCGGCGATTTGCGCGCCACACTTTCCGCGGTCGATCCGAGAAGCCCGGTAGAGAAGCCCTCATGGATGCCCTTGTAACCGATTACGACGAGGTCGGCCGACTTGGCCCGCTCGCAGATCTGATTGGCAACGATGCCCATGTCGAGGACGGTCTCGGCCGTGACATTTTCGCGTCGAGCCGCCTCGGCAAACTCTTCGAGCACCACCTTGCCGCGCTCGGTCAGCACCTCGCGCATCTTGGACGAGAAGTCGAGATACGGTTCAAGTCCGAGTGACCCTGAGATATCATGGAAAAACGAGCCCTCGATCGAGACGATATCGACAACGTGAAGGCCTATCAGGTTCGCCTCCAGCTTGTGTGCGATATGAAACGCATACGCCTGAGCGTTGCGGGAGTGCTCGGAGGTGTCGATACCGACCAGGATTTTCTTAATCACCGGCTTCTCCCTGACTTTGAAATTCGCGATATCATGACGCCGGGTCGAGCCTCAAGAGGGGATACGTAATGAGGGAACACAGCCAATCGCGGTTTGAGCGCCTGGGCGAGAATTTCAAGCTGCTCGTGCGGCGGCTGATCACGATCGATT
>JBJKQX010000185.1:0-2643 GCA_046704965.1 Binataceae bacterium (SeqCode) | reverse complement strand
TTGCAGGACGCAGTCCGCGCACAGCGCTGGGATGAAGCCGCTGGCCTGACGCGAGAGATTAGTCGATGCTACGAAGGCATAATTCCCAATCATAATTTTGAAGCCTGGCACCTGGATAAGATCCCGTTCATGAAGGCACGCTTTGCGGCAGCCGGGTACATTCAGCCGGGGCCGGCGTTGCCGCCGTACCAATTCCTTTCACCGGAGCGTAAGAAGATCGCCGAGGAATGTGGCAGGCGGTCGAAGGCGTTGCAAGAGAAGTACCGCAGACGATCGATGGTCGCCTGAACGCCACAGTAGTCAACGTGGCACAGGCGCGCAGAATCGAGCCTAAAGTGCAGCGCACGCGCTGGTCTTCTGACCGTCCGGAGGATGCGTTTGCCGTTGAAAACCCGGCAACCGGAGAAACGATTACCGTAGTGCAGGGAGCGGGTGAACCGGAAGTCGATGCCGCCGTCAAGGCGGCTCATCGAGCGTACGAGACCGACTGGAGGTGGCGGTCACCGCGTGCACGCGGAGAAGTCCTGCTTCGGTGCGCGGCACTGCTGCGTCAGCACGCGGATGAATTGGCGAGCCTCGAAACGCTTGAAAACGGCAAGCCGGTTACACAGGCACGGCCCTTCGACGTCGAGTTATTGATCGGCTCCTTCGAATATTTCGGCAGTGCTGTCGATAAGCATGGGGGTGAATTCCACGACGGCGGTGTGGTGCACAATGTTTCGTTTCTAGAGCCCTACGGAGTCGTGGCGGGGATCATCCCTTTTAATTGGCCGCCCATCCACACGGGTGCAAAGGCGGCTCCCGCGCTTGCGGTGGGCAATACAGTGGTTCTCAAGCCCGCAGAGCAGGCTCCGCTGACGATCATACGAATTGTGGAGTTGCTACAGAGCGTGTTGCCCGCGGATGTCCTGCATGTCGTGCCCGGTTACGGGCCGGTGGCGGGTCGGGCGCTCGTGACACATCCGTTGGTTCGAAAAATCTCGTTCACCGGCTCTACGCCGACCGGAAGCGCGGTATTGCGTCTGGCAGCCGATCGCATCACGCCTTCGTTGGTGGAACTCGGCGGGAAGAATGCACTGATCGTATTTGAGGACGCGAACCTCGAGGCAGCGTTGCGGGGAACGATCGACGGGGCGTTCTTTAATCAGGGAGAGGCGTGCACGGCAGCCTCGCGGCTGATTCTTCATCGCAGCATACATGACGAATTTGTCGCCAGACTTGGCGCAGCGGTAGAGCGTCTGCAGGTCGGTGATGGCGCGGATGCACGCACTCATGTGGGGCCACTCGTTACGGCGACGCATCGGAACAAGGTGATGGACTATATGCGGCTCGCCGAGCGTGAAGGCGCGAAACTCGCGGCGCAGGCGCAGATGCCGCGTGAAACCAGGTTGAGCGGCGGATTCTTTGTTCCGCCAACTTTGTTTACGGGTGTTACGCCTTCTATGCGAGTGGCACGTGAGGAAGTATTTGGACCGGTCACATTTGCCATGCCGTTTGACGATTTCGACGAAGCGATACGCATGGCGAACGACTCCGAGTTTGGCCTTGTTGCGGGTGTTTATTCGCGCAACTACGAGGTCCTCATGAGGGCGAGCCGCAGATTGGACGTTGGAGTCGTATTTGCGAACAATTTCTACAGGGCCATTCTAGGGACACCCTTTGGAGGGGCCAAAGGGAGTGGTTACGGCCGAGAGCATGCGATGCAGACGCTACGGGAATACGGGAGAACGAAGACGGTGCGGTTGCCGACGGGAGAGGGCGAGGTTCCAATCTGGTTCGCGGTGAATGAGGTTCTGGAGTAAGAGTCCGCGGCGTCGCGACGATGGACGGGTCGGACTAAGAGGCTGAGCCGGCCGGACGTCGAGGTTTGGGAGCTCCGGGCCCCCGGTCGGGTGTGGGCGCCGAACTCGAGAGTAAGTTATTGACCCCGTTGTGAAGGATGCTCCGCATCCATTGAATGGCCGGGTCCTTGTCTCGATACTGATGCCACTGCACAACTTCCGATACTTCCGGGAACGCAACCGGCGGCGTCAGGATTTTCAAGGGCAGATGTCGTGCCAGATTGACCGCCAGCAGGCGCGGAACGGTCGTGACCCGATTTGTTTCAACGATCATCTGGGGTAGCGCGACGAAACTCGATGTCCAAGTTGAAACGGTTCGTCGATAACCGAGTCGGTCGAGATAATCGCCCTCGAGTCCTTGCATGTGCGCGCGGCCGAAGTTCATGGCGACGTGCTGCATGGACAGATACGTCTCGAGCGACAGTTCTTCGCCCACCAGAGTGTTTTTAGACCACGCGACTGCAACCAGGGTGTCTCGGAAAAGCACCTCCATCGGGTGTTCCTCAGAGGCGTAGTGCTCCGGAATAATCAGGAAGTCGACGTCTCCGCGATCGAGATCTTCGACAATCTTCCGGCCAAGGGGATCGAGCAACTCGACGATGATACCCGGCGCTGTGGAAGCGAGCCCGCGGACCAGGGGCCCGAGGAGGACCCGGTCGACGAAATCCGATGCCACGATCGCGAAGTGTCGTTGCGAGGACTGGGGATTAAAATCCGGCCGCATGTCCATTGTCGCCTGGGCCGGCAGTACGACCTCGCGGACGGGAGTGCGAAGGCTTTCGGCGAGCGGCGTGAGTACCAT
>JBJKQX010000184.1:0-10408 GCA_046704965.1 Binataceae bacterium (SeqCode) | reverse complement strand
GCCTTTAATGGCTCGATCGGAGACAAAATGACGCCTGCCGGTCAGATGGGTCATGCCCGGCGTGTTGCGAAGCGTTGTGTAAGCAACAAGCTATTTATGCGTGATTTGGGCAGGCCGTTCGGGTGCGTGGCACGTTTGATGCGTACCGCCTTGGCGGGGGCGTCGTACAGATCGGCACGTTCAGGCATCGCGGCCCACGGCGCGAGCACGAGGGCGGAGGGTTAGCCCGCCGCGCGAGTCGCCAGTCGCGTTGTCGTCGAAGCGCTTGGGTTTTAGTCGCTGCGGGTGATGACAACCTCCCCTCGCTTGGGGTAAGGGTCAATCAAGGGGCATCGGCATCTCAAGATAATTGAGCGAAGGTCTGTGTGGCCTGAATCGAAAGGCGCTGCGCGGTTATTCGTCCGGTCTGCGGGAGAGACATCGTTCGCAGCGACCGCTGTATCTGGATCATCATCCGCCGGGCGGGCAAACCCGCCGTCCGCCGTGCGCGCAGATTGTCGCGCGGACAGGGCGGAACGTGGGTGCGACGCTATCATGATTACGGCCAGACCGAGGGGAGAGCGATGCGAATAACGTCACGAGCCGGCAACTTCATCATGACCGTCCAGGACGTCACGGTCGAAAACGACGAACTGGTAATGACCGGAAAGATGGGCGTCTGGTCCGCAAAGACCTTGCTGAACGCCGAAGAGCTCGAGACGATGCTGAGCGAGATCAAGGTCAGCGGCAAGGCGATGCGCTTTCTGGCGCGTCATGTAATGCGCCATGGCGCCAGCCGCGTCACGAAGCTGGTTACTGCTCCGTTTCGGAAATCGGCTCAAACGCCGACGGTTACGGGAGCGGAATCAAAAGGCGCCGACACCTCGAAGCCGGAGCAGCATCAATGAAGGAGGGCGCTGACGTAACAGACGAATCGCCAAAGCATACAGCTGCAGGTCGCCGCACCCTGCTAATCGGGAATTTCCTGTCATTTGACGCCCCGGCAGCCGATGACGGTAGCCGTGACGCCGTTATGCAGTTAATGGAGGCCCGGCCGTAAGGAGAAGGGCCCGACGGAGGTATCAAAATGGCCGACGATATCAAGCTTTCAGAGCTCGAAGAGGTCGATGAAGTTTGGAAGTTTCCGCTCTTCGAGGCGATCTTCAACCGCCGTTCGCGTCGCTTCGGCTACGGCATGGAGATCAAAGAGGGGCCGAACAAGTTCAAGTCGTCGCATGATCCGATGCCCTTGGACGAAGTTGAAGAGGCGCTGCTTATCGGTGCCGGCACGGGAGTGAGTGGTCTCAACTTCTCTGACATGCCGCACACGCCTCGCCCCGACAAGCTTGAGAAGGTTCAGACCTGGGACGGAATGTGCAACACGATGGTGGAGCACGTCGGGCGAACCTGGGGCAGCCCGTGCGGAAACCACGGCACCGAGCTCTTCTACACGAACGACGAAGGCGTCTACATGATGAAGCTGCGCGATGTGCAGCCGAAGAAGTTCGCCGAGTTCGAGAACAAGAGCGATCGTGACAAGCTGGTCGATTTCGTGCGCGACAACCGGGTCAAACTGTTCGACGGCCGTCTCGACGTGCCGCGCAACACCGGCGCGATCATGTCGTTCAACATGTGGGACGCGAACATGCCCGGCTCCACGCTGTTCATGCCTATCTCGGACGTGACCGAGGAGCTGATCAACGCGCTGATGCTGCAGGCGGACCTGGGGCAGTATCTGGTTGACGATCGAAACGGGATGCGGCCGTGTATCAGCGAGCGATGGATTCGCGAGGGCTGGGTTGATACGCCGGTTCCGCTGACGATGTTCGAAACCAGCCTTTCGCTGGCGATCACGGGCGCCGAGAGCGCGTTCATCGGCCACAACATCATGCTCACCCTGCAGGCGATGGGGCTGGGCGGATGGCTTTACGGCGGAATGACGCCGCTGGTCGTGATGGGCGGTACGCCCGCGGCACAGGGGCTTGGCTTCCGGTTCGAGACCAATCCGAAGGATCCGACGGGAATCCCGACACCGGTGGGAATCGACGGGGCGTTTGAGAGCTTCCGCCCGCCGTATTACAAGGACATGGACGCGGCGGTCGACGCGATCGTGGAAAAGAAGTTTGGTGCTAACGGGATGTTCAATCCGTTCTCCAAGAAGCCCGCGCCGTACAAGAACCGCGCGGACTATCTGTCGCATGTGCCGCGTACGCCGGAGCAGACAATCCAGGTTGCGAAGGAAAGCTGCCGGTACATCTGGGAGACTTATGGGACGTTTCCGGCGATCGTGCCCCCGATGCAGCTTTACGTTTACACCCAGGCCCAGCACATCGAACTTGATTTCTATGACAAGTATTACGATGGGCCGGCATATTTGAAGAGTCACAAGGACCACATGGGCAAGTGGCACAAGGCGAAAGCCGCGGCCAAAAAGGTTGCCTGAAAAACAACGACGTTGTCCGCGTCATCCGGGACAGGGCGCTGCGGGCTTTCGGGCCTCGGTCGCCGGTCCCGGATGATTTGCGGATACAGCATCACAATCTACGGAGGGCTCCCGCACTTTCGGCTCGGGCTTCCGGTCCGGAAAGGCAGCGCCGGCTATGCGCATCCTTGAAGAAGGCAAAAGCGATTATCTGAAGGTCGATCCCGACGGTTACAGGACCTTCGTGCGGGATAACAAGCCGCACGAGATGGTCTCGAAGCTGATGTCCGAGAAGGAGGCGGTCGAGAAGTTCGTCCACGACGGCGACTACTTCGCCTACGACTGCAACTACTTCCAGCGCGGGCCGTCATCGCTGATACGCGAAGTCGTCCGCCAGCGAAAGAAGAACCTTTGGCTGTGCGGCAAGTTCACCTACGTCACCTGCGCGATACTGGTCGAGGCCGGATGCGCCGACCGAATCGATATCGGATTCATCGGCTTCGGGCCGTGGATCGCGAAGGCTGTGCGCGAAAAGCGCTTGACGATCTACGAGTATTCGAACGCGATTATGACGCTGCGTCTCAAGGCGGGTGCGATGGGCCTGCCGTTCATCCCCTTTCGCAGCTTCGGCGGCACCGACGGGTTTCCGCACTCGGGATGCAAAGTCGTTGAGGATCCGTACTCGGGCAAACCGGTCCTGCTTGCTCCGGCACTGAATCCCGACGTCGCGGTGATCCACGTGCATCAGGCCGACGAGTTCGGAAACTCGCGCGTGTTCGGCACCGGTATCACGCATCAGGAGTGCGCGCTTTCTTCCAAGCGGGTGATCGTTTCGGCTGAGGAGATCGTCTCGAACGACGAAATCCGCCGCGACCCCGCGCGCACCTCGATTCCGCATTTCTCGGTTGACGCGGTCGTCCACGCACCGTTCGGCGCCTACCCGGGCACGGTTCAGGGTTACTACGCCTCTGATCCGGCGGGTGTGGTCGAGGCGATGGGCGCGATGTATCGCGGCGACTTCCGTGACTATCTTCAGAAGCACGTGTACTCGGTGGGTTCCCACGAGGAGTACCTTGAAAAGGTCGTCGGAACGAAGAAAATGGCCGAGATTCGCTTCCGCGAGACCATCAAGGAGGGCTACAGCGCATGAGTACGCCCGCAGCCAATTTCAGCGAACGTGAATTCGTTATCGTCCAGGTCGCACGCCTGGTCGAAGACTCGAAGATTTACTGGGTCGGCGGTGGCGGCGAGCCGCTGTCCTCGGTGCTGTTGGCCAAACGCACGCGGGTTCCCAATCTTCAGTATCTGACCGAGGACGGAGTCGTTGGTCCCGAGGCGATCGTGCCCTTTGATCCGCTGATGACGATGATCAGCTCGCGCGCAAATTACCGTGCGCTGCAGTGGAGCACGATGAACTACGCGGCCGACCTGGCGCAGCTCGGCTACGTGGACTATGGCGTTCTGGCCACGCTTCAGGTCGATCGCTACGGCAACATCAACTCCACCGTGACCGGCAAGTACGAGGGCGGCGAGGGACGTCGGTTCGGCGGACCCGGCGGCGCTGACAGTATCGCGGCGCTGGCGTGGCGGACCATCCTGGTGACCGATCAGCAGAAGCGAAAATTTGTCGATCGCGTCGATTTCATCTCGTCACCCGGGTTCCTTGACGGTCCGGGTTCGCGCGAGAAGCACGGTCTGCCGCCCAACACCGGTCCGTGGCGTGTTTATACGCCGTGGGCGATGTTTGGCTACGACACAGATTGCCAGCTGATGCTGCAGGGTATCGCCCCGTATGTGACGGTCGAGAAAGTGCTCGAAGAGATGAGCTTCAAGCCGAAAATGGCGAAAGACATCCAGGTTCTCGAACCGCCCACCGAAGAAGAACTCCTCATCCTTCGCACGCAGATCGACGTCGGCGGTCAGGTCACCGACCGCGGGCGTTGGGTCGAGCTGAGAGACGACGGCAAGTACCACTTCGTCGAATAGAACTCTACGTCGGGTTGCCGGGCACTTAATCCGCCCGGTAACCCGGCAACTCACGCGCACCATAGCAATTCCGTTTGATCTTTCGGCGTGCCCGGAATGATACTGCGCCTTGGAATCCGAAGCCGGGACGCTTGGGGTTATGCGTCGCCCGGCTACTACATATCTAGGAGCTTGGTGCGATGAATGACAAAGATAGGCTCAAATGGGCCTTTCAGCAGTCTCCTTCCATTTTCAGCCTCTTGAGCACGGTCAGAAGCAGGCGCGTCGGGCGCGGCTACCGTATAGATTCTGGTACCGAAATCCAGCATCCGGTGACCGGGCGCACGATGAAACAGGCCGCGGGTCCGGCCAAATTCGTTTCCAAGAAAGAACCCAAGCCGCTCACGAGACTTGAAGAAGCCTTGATCTGCTGGAGCGCGTGCGGTCCCAACGGCTTGGCCGCGTGGGACATCTCAATGGACGGCGGATTTCACGAACTGACCTGGATATCCGGCCGTACCGCGCCCGCGCCGGGAAACTCGCACGCCACTGATCTGCTGGTCATCAACGACACCGGCGCCTACATTTACAAGCCCACCAAGGCGCGCACCAAGGTGATAGAAATCGAGGGCGAGGAGGACTACGACAAGGTTCTCCAGTGGTACGACGAGGGTCTAATCCAGATTCTCGACGAGCGTCCGGACGTCGACTGGGCACTGCGCGCGCCCGGGGCGCCCAATGCGACCCTGATGGGGCCGTACCAGTTCAACGTCAATATGCCCGGTTCAACTTGGTTCATTCCGCTTACCGACGCGGCATGGCTGAACTCCGTACTCATCAATTTCTTCGATTTCTGGAAGTACTACATGATCGATGAGTGGAACGGTGGACGGCCTGCCGGGTTGGAGAAATTCATCCGCGAGGGGATGCTCGAACTGCCGGCCACCATCTCGTCCGAGGAGCAACTGGTCTTTCAGGTCGAACAGTACCCGACCGGGTGCATGGTTCAGAACATGCGGCTCGCGACAGAAGCGATGGGGCTTGGCGCGTGGGTCTTCTGCGGCTTCAACCCCGACGTGTTGATGGGCGCGATGCCGGAAATCACGCGCGGCCTTGGCTTCCATATCGAGGCGCCTAACCCGAAGGCTCCCATTTCGACCGGACAGACCAAGATTTTCGGGATCGAGGACGTCAAGGAGGCCACATATATTCCTTCGCCGCGCTACAAGAGCGCCGAGCAGCTCGTCAATGACAGGTACGAGGAGAAGTACGGCGAGGGCGGCGTTCTCCATCGCGGCGAAAGCAACTACCTGCGCAAGGTCGGCTCGCCCTGGAACAAGGAGACCACCGAGAACGTCATTAATCATCCCCGTAACCGGCCGCCCGACTGGGTCCGGGAAGCGATCATCTCCTATATCGACTACTGCGTGGATACGTTCGGTCAGTGGCCTGTCACCTATAATCCGATGCAGGCTCACTTTGGTTGCGTGGTACACAACGTCGACGAAGAGTTCTACGACACGTATTACAAGGAGGGTTATATCAACGACCGAATCCGTAATCGGTCCAAGATATGGCATGACTGAGCCGAGGAACGATGGGTACGATTTTCTGGTACCGCATCCTGCGGCTCATCCATATCTATGCGGCGATTACTCTTGTCGGCGCCATAATATTTAACACGCTGGTGCTGATGCCGGCGTTGCGCAAGGTCCCACCCGTCCAGGCTGGCGTGGTCTCGCCGAGAATCGGTGCGGGACTAATGAAGCTGGGCGGGTCGGCGATCCTGCTGCTGGGAGTTACGGGGTTTCTGCGTCTATGGTTGCTGGGCGAGTTGCCCTACGTGTTCTCGACGGCACTGTTCACCAAGCCGCAGCTTCGCTGGATCGCCCTGATGATGTTTTCGTGGTTCGGTCTTCTGATAACTGGCACCCTGTCCGGTTTCTGGTACAGAACTGTTCTGACAAAGAAGCTTTCTTACTCGGCGGGACTGCGCGAACTCGAAGAACGCCGGGCGGCTCAGGAGAAGATCTCGCTTTGGCAGGATCGCCTGGCGTACGTAAACCTGACCTTGGCGCTGCTGGCCGCGCTCGGCGGCATCCTTGCTTCCTTCTGAATAGGTTCTCCTAATGGCTATGCCGGATCTCGCGGATTATCCCTTCTACCGCGACCGCCTCGACGCAGGCGGTCGCCCACGGCCCTGGACGCTGGCGGACCTCGAAGCATACGCGGTTGCCCATCGTGACGACCCCTATGCGGGCCGGGTCGCGACCGGTTCCGCTCCCAGCGTTTCATTGCAAATCGAGGCCACCGGCGAACCGCCGATATGGACCGCGCTTAATCCGCCCGAACTCGATCGATGGGCGGAGGTGGTGGCCCGCATGTGGTCGCTATGGGGCGCAACGGCGGGCGAGGCGATAGCGTTCTTCGATTACGGCTCCAGCCCGCTGGTGCTGCTCGCCTCAGGCGGATATGTCGGCTATCTGCGTCGCGGTGCGGCGGAACGGTTGGGGCTGGTCGCCATATGCAACGACGGGGTCGCCACGATGGCGCCGCGGATGGTCGGGATCGTTCAGACCGTGAAGCCCACGATGCTTGTTGTCAGGCGCGATTTGATCGCTCCGTTCGCTTCCGCTCTGGAGACCACGGGAGTCTCGTTGGCCGACACGGCGCGATGGATTGCGATAAGCGAAGTCGAGGGAACGGTGACCCGGCAGCAGGCCGAATCGGCCTCGGCGGCTCTGGGAGTGCGGGTCAATCGGATATTGCGATGCGACGGCGCGTTCCTGCTCGCGGGTGAGTGTCCGCAGTGTGGGTGCTTTCATCTTGATAGTCGCTACCGGGCCGAACAACTGCCCTCGGACGAGGTCGCGATCACTACTCGCTTCGCAACGACATGCCCGGCGGTACGATACAATCTGGGCACGGCGAGCCTTGCGGGAGCCGGTTGCTCGCTTGAGCCGGGAGCGCAACGAATCGAATGCTGAAGACCGATCCGTTCGACGATCTCGATCGCCTCTCACCCGCCGAACTTGAAAAATGGTGGGCGCGGCGCCTGCGTTCTGTATTCAAGACCGCCGCGCGCGATCTTCCTTTCTATCGCGAGCAGTTTGCCGCCGCGGGTTTCGACCCGGCGAGCTTTCGCACACTGGATGACCTCAACCGGATGCCGCTGTTCGACAAATCCGTACTGCTTGCCGAGCAGCGCAAGACCGGAAGTCAGCGGCTCGGCATAGAGCGTGGCGCGGATGACCCCGGTTCGCGCACCACGCTCAGTCTGAGTTCAGGCACCGCAGGCACGACCTTTATTACGCATACCGAGCGATGGCGCCGGGCACAAGGCATGTCGTCGGCACGGGCGCATTGGTGGGCGGGGTTGCGGCACGGCGGGAAACTGGTGATGTCGGCGCCCGCGTGGCACAGCTATGCCTCTATCCAGCCGTTCATCGCGATGCATTACGGGCTGCGATGCGTGGTGGTTTCGGGAACCTATCTGCCGCGTTTCGCGGACCGAATCGTGGACGCGATTCTGCACTTTCGCCCGAACTTTGTCACGATGTTTCTGCCGATGGTATTCTCGATTCTGGACACGGCACGCAGGCAAGGAGTTGCTGGCGACCAGCTGTTTGCCGGAGTGAGCAGCCTGGTCGTTACCGGAGCGGCCATCACGCCCGGCATGCGCGAGCACTTGAAGGAGCTCACAGGCGTCGGGCGGGTAGCGGAGATAGCAGGAACGAGCGAAAATCTTCTCGCAGTGGATTGCGCATACGCTGAGGGACTTCACGTCGTGACCGACACCTGTCAGGCCCAGGTACTCGACCGCAAAACCCGCTTGCCGGTCAAGGATGGCGAGCGCGGATCGGTGGTGCATTGCAGCCTCATCCCCTACGGCTCGGTCTATCTGCGCTATGACAGCGGAGACGTCGGCGTGATCAACCATTCGCCGTGCCGATGCGGCTTGCCGTCGCCGCGTATCAAGCTGCTCGGCCGATGGGAAGACAGTTTCAGCGTCGGCGCGCACACGCTTTTGCCTTTCGACGTGCAGCTTGCACTCGAAGAGGAAGTTGTGGAATTGAAGGGCGCAACAGCGGTCATTACCCGTGAAGGCCTGGCGGAAGGAAAGCTCAGGCTGCTGCTGATCGAGCCTCGCGGCAAATCAGCCGCCTCGGTTCTCGGCGCCGCGCGCGAGCGTTTGGCGCGCAGATTCGACGTTCCGGTCGAGATAACTCCGGTCAAGGATTTGCCGCTTAGGTTCAAAGGTGTGCCGCCGATCCTCTCCGAAAAGGAGGCGGAAGTATGAGCAAGGGCGCGTTGGGATTACTCGCTGCGTATTGGCCGGAAGATACGCCGCGCTATGCGCATATCCCGCTCAAGACACTCGGCGACATCACGATTTATGATCAGGCAAAGAAAGCGGCCGATCGGACCGCGCTGGTGACCGCTACGGGAAGCCTGACCTATGGCGAGATGACTGAACGCGCACGGAATTTCGGCGAATGTGTTCGCGGTCGTGTCGGCGCAGGGGCGCGCGTCGCAATCGCACTTCCCGACGCGGCGGAAATGATGATTGCCGCCTTCGGTGCGTTCGAAGCCGACGCGATAACTTTCCTGAGCGATACGGTATCCCCGCATGCAGCGCTGCAAGCGTTTGAGCCCGCGCTCATTATCTCATCCGAACCAATAGCGGACGCGCCGGCTCCGGTGGCGAGCTTCGAGGAAGTCGCAGCCTCCGAACCCAAGAAGCGCGAGGGCCGCGCCAACAATCGCTCGCCGATACTGGTTCTGGCGATGCCAGACGGACGGGGTGAAGTCGTACATAATCATCGAAGTCTCGTATCGACCGCGGTTTCAGCCGGGCGCTTTTACCTGTTTGCCGAGGAAATCACGATACTGATGCTTGAGGCGCCGACCCAGTGGTACGGGTTGACGCTGATACTCGGAGCATTGCAACAGGGGGCCACGGTCCTGGCCGGATGGGAGGCGAATCCTCCCGCGCCGCCCGAGTGGGTCGATTACGTTGCGTGCGGATGGGATCGTGCCGGGCGGATATTGGACGAAGGTGGGATAGCGGGACTTCCCAAACGTGTTGCTGCCGGTCTGATTGCGGGAATCGAAGGGCCATTCAGCATGTCACGCAGGCTGCGAATTGCGCGCAAGATCGGTGGTGACGTGCTAACCCTGCTCGGTCGCAACGATATCGGACCCATAATTGCCACCCATCCGAGCTGGTTTCTGAACGACGCAGCCGGAATCCCGATGCCCAACGTGGATCTCAGGCCGCTGAATCCCGCCGATGGAACGCCGTTGAATATCGGATGGGAAGTCGTGGAACGGGCGGAAATCGGCGTCAAATCTCCGCTTGCTCCCGCGGGTGCGCCGACCATTCAGGGATGGTTCCGCACCGGAATCATGGCTGAAGTCGATCCCGTTGGGTTCTACTTTCTTCACCCACCCGCGCTGCGAGCGGTCTAAAATCGCAGGACGGGCGGCTTCGCGACGTCGCTGGCGCGGCCTAGTTGCCGTTAACGGTCCTGAATCCGCCGCCTTCGAAACGCGCGACCGCTTTTCCGACCCGATTCACGAAGGCGTCGCGTCCCGGCTCCGCTCGCGCATGCTCGGCGGCGTAATCGTCGCAGTATCGGCAATCGCGGCATCCGGTGCGGCAGTCATGCTTCTTTTTGAAGAAGTCGACGAACCCGTCGAGCGCACGGTTGGGGATTCGAACCGGAAGCCGTCCATAGGGTTCGAGATGGTCGAAGCCAAGGATCAGGACGTTCAAATCGCCGTCGTACCTGCGGTCGGCGTAGGCGTGCGAGACGCGTTCAACCCACGGCCGGTCCATTTCACGGCCCGCCAGCTTGAACTCGTCGATCTCCATTTCCTCGTACAGCGCCTGATCCTCGGGACGAATCCACGGCGACTTAAGCATCAGACCGGCGTCGTTGGCCTTTTCCCGCGTACACCACATCAGCGGGTAATCGACGTAGGTGCCGAGTTCGAGGCTCTCGTTGGAGTGCGAAACCACGTTGATATGGTACTGGC
>JBJKQX010000183.1:0-3974 GCA_046704965.1 Binataceae bacterium (SeqCode) | reverse complement strand
GCCTGGGCCTGACTATTGGTCCCGTGTTCACGGTCGCGCAGGCGGCGCGTCATCCTCATCTTCTGGCGCGCGAAGCGTTCGTCGAAATCGATCATCCCGTCGCGGGCCGTTTTCAATATCCGCGTTCGCTGGTGCAAATGACTGCCACGCCGCCTGTTTCCTCACGTGCGCCGATGCTGGGCGAGCACAATGCACAAATTCTCGGACGTCTCGGCTACTCGCCGCAAGAGCAGCAGGGAATGCGCGCGGCAGGCGTCATATAAGGGGGGATCATCTCGATGTCGCGTCTTCCGCTTGAAGGAATCAGGGTCACCGATTTCAGTTGGATCATCAACGGTCCGCAGATTTCGCAATGGTTCGCAACGATGGGCGCCGAGGTGATCAAGGTTGAGTCGCAGGTCTACATCGACCTCACCCGTATCAATCCCGCCGGGATGGCTGACCGTGTGCACGGGCCGAACCGCAACGGCTTTTATCACGCACTCAACTACGGGAAGAAGGCCGTCACGCTTAATATCGCGACCGACAAGGGGCGCGCCCTGGCGGATGAAATCATCCGCAAGAGCGACTTTGTCCTCGAATGCTTTCCGGCACCCACTGCCGAAAAACTCGGCATTACTTATGAACGGGTCCGCGCCGTCAAACCCGACATCATCATGATGTCGGTCTCCCTGCTTGGCAAAACCGGACTCGAACCGGCCTCGTGGGTCGGATGGGGTCCGATGGCGTCATGCTTCGTGGGAATGTTCGACGCGCAAGGCTATCCGGGCGGACCACCACGGCAGACCGGCGGAACGTGGCCCGACTATGCAATCGCCTGCGCGGTTACTTTCCACGCGCTGGCCGCGCTACGCCATCGCAATCGCACGGGCGAAGGTCAATGGATCGACGCGAGCATGGGCGAGACCGTGATGGGCCAGACGCCTCAATGGTATATGGACTACTTCATGAATGGCCGCGATCGCAGACAAATGGGCAATCGCGACGACGTCATGGCGCCGCACAACACTTATCCGTGCGCCGGCGATGACAAGTGGATTGCGATAGCGGTCGGCTCACAGTCCGAATGGGAGGCGCTTTGCCGCGTGATGGGCGATCCTGCCTGGGCGCGCGACGCGAAATTCGTGGACCAGTACAGCCGCTGGCGCAACAGCGAGGAGCTGGACCGCCATGTTTCCAACTGGACGCGTAACCATGCGCATATCGCACTTGCGAAAAAACTGCAGGAGGTGGGCGTTCCTGCCGGGCCCGTGCTGGATAGCGTGGAGCTCCATCACGACCCGCATCTTTGGGAGTGGGGCTTCTTCCGCAAAATCGACCATCGCGAGGTCGGCGAGCGCATCCTGCCCAATATGCCGCTACGGATGAGCAATGTTCCGGAGCTGAACTACTCGATGCCGCCCGATCTCGGCGAGCATAATCGCGAAATCTTCGGCGGACTGCTCGGGCTCTCCGACGCGGAAATCGCAATCCTGGAGAAGCAGAATATTATTTACTGATTATTGGCCGGTAATTTGCGACCATCCCGGCAATGAAAGGATCGCTTTTCATGAATGACACGACTTCATTGAGACAGAGCTTCCGCGACGACGGCGTCGTCATGCTCAAGGGTGCATTGGATCGGGAGGCGCTCGCGATGGCGCTTGAGGCGTACGAGTGGAGTCTCGCGCATCCGAGCCGGAGCGCCACCGATTACTCTCAAAACCCTCCGGTCCGTTTTTACCAGGACTTGTGCAATCCCAAGGCGCAACCGGCGTACCGTCAGCTGGTTGAAGAGTCTCCCGTCGCGGATATTGTCGCAGACCTGTGGGGCGCCGACGACGTGTGGTTCATGTACGAGCAGGTCTTCCTGAAGGAGGGCGGCGAAAGCCGCCGCACTCCGTGGCATCAGGACTTGTCCTACCTTCCGGTGGAGGGTGAAAGGCTCGCGGTCATGTGGATCTCGTTCGAGCCGATCGCCAGGGAGAATTGCCTTGAATTCGTGCCCGGCTCCCATCGCGCGACGCTGTACAACGGGTCGAGTTTCGACCCCGACGACGACACCGCACCACTTTACAAGGACGGGCGTCTTCCGCGCCTGCCCAACATCGAATCCGAGCGCGACAAGTGGGATATCGTCTCGTGGGCGGTCGAGCCGGGCGACGTGCTGATATTCCATCCCGCCATGCTGCACGGTGGCGCACCCACACATGCGGGCGGACGGCGCCGAACCCTTTCGCTACGCTTCTTTGGTGACGACGCCGTTTACGTAAAGCGCTCGGTGTTCGAGGATGGCGACTTTCGCAGCGGGGGCAAAGAAGTGCCGGTTGAAGGCGGTAACGTTTTTTCGCTGCTCGGGCGGTCTCTCACGCCGGGCGACCCGCTGAGACATCCGGGCTTTCCCAAACTCCGGCCACGCGGCTGAATCTTTGGGCGCTTCAGGGCGAGCACGGATGGATGAATAATCGCGCCGACAATAGCTAACAGACTGGCCAAGTCTTTCGTCCCGATAGTTGATTATTTGTCTTCGGAGAACAGGACTCCGCTCGCGCGAAGATTTTCTATTTCCTTTTCACTTGCGCCCAGGTAATCGCGCAACACTTGGTCGCCATGCTCACCGAGTCTGGGAGCTATGATATCCGGAAGATCCGGAAATTCAGAGAATTTAAGCGGAAATCCGGGAATAGTCACTTCGCCGAGCACAGGATCGGGAACCGTGCGTATCATGTCGCGCGACTTGAAGTACGGATTGGTAACAGTGTCTGCTACGGTCAGTACCGGCGCTGAGGCGATTCGGTGTTGCTCGAGGGCGTCGAGCACTGCCGCGTCGGTCGGAAAGCTGCTCATCCAATCTTCGATGATCGAGACCAACGCGAAGCGGTTTTTCGCACGCTCGGGTCCGGCGGCAAATCGGGGGTCGTCGACCAGCTCGGGGCGTCCGATCGCGGCAGCCATCGCGGGCCATTGACGGTCCAGAACCAGAATCACGATGTGCCCCTGCGGGCCTTTGAACACGCCGCAGGGTGTAACCAACGGGTGATGGGCTCCCACGCGGCAGGGGACGTACTCTCCTTCGCTGGTCGTAAACGCCTGAACGTTGATTTCGTGCATATGATACAGCGAATCGACCATCGATATGTCGATATGCTGTCCGAGTCCGGTTTTCTCCCGATAGTACAGTGCATAGCCAATTGCGCCGAATGCATGCACGCCGGCACTCTGATCGGCTATAGCCATACTTACGAAGGCCGGCGGACGGTCGGGATCGCCCGTCATATGCATCAGGCCCGAGAAAGCCTGCGCGACAAAATCGTATCCGACCTTGTGCGAAAGGGTCCCCGTTCGGCCGAAAGCGGAAATTGATGCCATGATAACGCGCGGGTTGATCCTGCGCATCGATTCATAGTCGAGGCGCCGTTTCTCAAGTACGCCCGGGCCGTAGTTTTCAACCACCACGTCGATCTTACCGACCAGAGAGTGGAGTAAGTCGATCGATTCAGACTTCGAGAAATCAAGGCAAAGGCTTTTCTTGCCGCGATTCTGCTGGATGAAGTAAGCACTGCGCCCGTTCTTCACCATCGGAAGCAGTCTCGACGGATCGCCCATCGGTGCCTGCTCAACTTTAATTATCTCGGCTCCCATCTCCGCCATGAAGCGGGTCACCGTGGGACCGGCGAGATATTGGGTAAAATCGAGAACTTTCAGCCCCGAAAGCATGTGCGGGAGATTTGCTGCCTGCGACATATGCACCCCTGCGCCTTTCGCCCAGGCGCCGACCGATCTGTGCGAAATCCGAATTAAGTCCCCAAGAAGTCCTGATACTCTTGGGCGTTTGAAGCGATCCTGTCAAACGTGCGAGACGGTAGTCGCCATGTTTGTTGCCCTGCGAATTCCGCCGAGTGACGTTTTGTGGTGCGCGACATGTCCATTTGCCGCCATGCTTGAGACGCGTAATAAGAATTCGTGCCCATAAAGGAGATTCCAGTGACGTCCGA
>JBJKQX010000182.1:0-3741 GCA_046704965.1 Binataceae bacterium (SeqCode) | reverse complement strand
GGATCCGTTCGGAAAGCTCCGCCCATGAGCTCGCGGTTCGGGGAGCCTTCCGCTCGGCAAGGAACTTTTGAACCTGTGAGATAGTCGAGTTCGCTCGAAGCAGTTCGAGCATGAACCTGACTTCATCTTGTGCCACGGACATCGTCCCCCCTCTTCGGTCGTGCGCCCGCTCCGTCGCGTTATCGTGCGAACCCGGATCGACGACTCCGAGGAGGCCACGAAGCGACGGCAGAGCGTCCCTATCCGGCGTAACGTCTTTCTAGAATAAATCGCACCCGAGCACAAACGGCCCTTTCGCCAAAGCGCCGTGTCCTTCGGGGCGGGATCTCTATCCTCTTTTCATTTTTTCACGAAGAATCCGCTTTCCATCAAAAGGCTGCGGGCGGGGTGGTTTGGCGCATCGCGAGCGCGCTGGTTCGGCGCATCGCTCGGGCGGTGCGGGGGTGAGCTTTCCTCCGCCGTTATCTTTGGGCGTGGCCGTTTAAAAGAATCTGAAATTGCGGCGATCCGGTTAGAAACCATCGATTTCGCCGGTGAGATCCGTAATATGGGGGGCGATTGGGTTTGTCCATTAGCGTATCGTGTCGACCCGGGAGAAGGACCCTAATGACCCCTGCCCATCCATGGTACAAACGCCGGAGCATCCAACTGCTTGTCTGTGTGGTTATGACCGGTGCAATGGTCGCGGCCTGCTACAAGACAAACTCGAACAACTGGGATGAGCTTGGTTATACGGGCGCTGCGATATCGTGGAGCGTCAAGTCTCCCGCCAAAGCCCAGAAGCAGACCTATGAATACGCGAAGCAGGCGACCACGAAGAAACAATTCGATGTCCTGACCGGCAATGCGTATTTCAAGGCGGTATACCAGGACCCCACGACCTTTGCCCTGCAGCATCCGATTTACAATGTAAAACCGCTCTTCGTGGCGCTGGTGTGGGTGGGCTGGAAGCTTGGATTCAACCCTGTCCGTGTCACGAAGGCCGTTTCAGCAGCGGCGGCCGGATGCCTGGGGCTGATCATCGCGTGGATACTGATTCAGGAGGCAGGGCTTGCCGGGTTCATCGCGTATCCCTTCGTCCTGTTTGCAGGCAAAGTGGCCCTTGCGGGCCGGTACTCGACGCCGGACGCCCTGGCCGCGTTGGTGGTTTTCAGCGGTCTGTGGATGATGCGCAGTCGCCGGTCGGGCGCGTCGACGGTTGCCTTTGCACTGTTGCTGCTTTCCGTCTGGGTAAGGGTCGATAATCTCCTCCTGCTCTTCAGCTATAGCCTGGTGCTGGGCGTTCTCGCGCTTTGGGAAACGGACACGGGTCTATCGCTTACAAAGCTTGCCGGCTACCCGATTCTTGGCTTCATATCATTGCTGATAATCGATCATATCGCGGGAGCTTACGGATGGACGGTCCTTATCCACCAGGCGTTCGTCAAGAAGATTTTTTCCACACAGAATCTCACTTTCAAATGGACTGACTATGCAGTGGCGCTCCGCAATGGAGTATGGTTTCTCCAAGACAGCATCCTTCCGATGGCGTTCCTGCTTGCAGCGGCCATTTTGTGGCTCTTGCACTTCGCACCGAAGGGGTCCAGCCCGGAGAATCGCCGCGACGCCTTTCTTTTGGTGGCGTGCCTGCTTTACATGGCCGTGCACTTCATCCTGTATCCGCTGCCACTGTCGAGGTACTTCGTTGGAGTCTACGTGTTCATTCTGATGGTGGGTCTGCTTCACCTGCGCGACATCGCATCGCGCGAATCGGAAGAGCCGGAAGAAGAACGACTCCCTTCCGCAAATCAGGCCAAAATCCGGTACCGAGGCTGACCCTGAGCCAATACGGCGCATCGTGGGGACTGCGGAGCCCTCGGTTCGGCACATCGCGGATGGCGGGCGGGGCGGTTTGGCGCGTCGCGATCGCGCTGGAATAGCGGACGGCTCAAAGGTAGTGTTACTTCGTCGTGGGCGTCCCAAGGGCGCCGGCGACTGCACAGACATTTAGGAGCGAATGCATCGATGGCAGACAAGAACCAATCCCTGCGTACCAATTCGAGCGTGCTGGTCGACGGACCGTCACGGGCGCCCGCGCGCGCGATGTTCAAGGCGGTTGGTTTTACCGACGAGGACCTGAGCAAGCCGCTGGTGGGGGTGGCCCATACGTGGATCGAAATCATGCCCTGCACGGCCCATCTGCGCGATCTCGCCGAGCACGTCAAGGCTGGAATCCGCGCGGCGGGCGCGACGCCGGTAGAGTTCAACACGATTGCGGTGTGCGACGGTATCTCGATGGGCACGTCGGGGATGCGCGCGTCGCTGATTAGCCGCGAGGTGGTCGCGGATTCGATCGAGCTGACGACGCGGGGCCATCTGTTCGACGCGGTGGTCGCGCTTTCGGGATGCGACAAGACGATACCCGGCACCGTGATGGCGCTGCTGCGGCTCAACCTGCCCGCAGTGATGCTTTACGGCGGATCGATTCAGCCGGGACGCTACGGCGACCGTGACGTTACGATTCAGGACGTGTTCGAGGCGGTGGGCGCGCATGAGGCGGGCAAGATGACCTCGGCCGAACTTAAGGCGCTGGAAGATCGCGCGTGTCCGGGCGTGGGCGCGTGCGGCGGACAGTTCACCGCCAACACGATGGCGACGGCGACCGAGTTGCTCGGAATCTCGATGGCCGGCTCGAACAGCGTGCCGGCGGTCGATCCGCGAAAGCCGGAAGTCGCCTTCAAGGCGGGCGAGCAGGTGGTCGAACTGCTGAAAAAGGATCTGAGGCCGCGCCAGGTGGTGACGCGAAACGCGATTGAGAACGCGATCATGTCGGTATGCATGACGGGCGGGTCGACCAACGCGGTGTTGCATATGCTGGCGATCGCGCACGAAGCGGGCGTGGATCTGAGTATCGACGATTTCGACCGTATCAGCGCGCGCACTCCTCTGCTGGCCGACCTCAAGCCGGGTGGTCAGTACGTCGCGACCGACATGTACAAGGCGGGCGGGATTCCGCTGATTGCCAAGCGGCTCAAGGAAGCGGGCCTGCTGCATCAGGGCGAAATTACGGTTACGGGGCGAACGATCGGCGAGGAAGCCGATGCCGCATCCGAAACGCCGGGACAGGTGGTGGTGCATCCGCTTTCCGATCCGCTCAAGCCTACAGGAGGGCTGGTCATCCTGAAGGGGAATCTCGCGCCCGAGGGATGCGTTATCAAGGTGGCGGGTCACGAATTCTCGACCTATAGCGGGCCCGCGCGCGTGTTCGACGGCGAAGACGCGGCGTTCAAGGCGGTATCGCAGCGCCAAATCAAGGACGGCGACGTGGTGGTGATTCGCTACGAGGGTCCCAAGGGCGCGCCCGGGATGCCCGAGATGCTGGGAATCACGGCGGCGCTTGTAGGACAGGGACTGGGCGAAAGCGTGGCGCTGCTCACGGACGGTCGATTCTCCGGCGCAACGCACGGGCTGATGGTCGGTCACGTGGCGCCCGAGGGGATGGTCGGCGGACCGATCGCTGCACTGCGCGACGGCGATACGATAATCTTCGACATCCCGGGACGGCGTCTCGACGTGGAACTCAGCGACGCGGAAATCAAGGCGCGGCTCAAGGACTGGAAGCCGCCGGCACCGCATTACAAGACCGGAGTGATGGCCAAGTATGCGCAGCTGGTGTCGTCGGCGTCGCGCGGAGCGGTGACCGACCGCGAATAGGAGCAGTCGCAAAATGGGGGGTCGATGCGATGAGCGGCGGGAGGCGGA
>JBJKQX010000181.1:0-5242 GCA_046704965.1 Binataceae bacterium (SeqCode) | reverse complement strand
CGCTACGCGCGAGGGCGCCCAGGCCGAGGAATCCGCCCTGATGATGCTGGCGCGTGAGGCGGGCGGCAGTATGCGCGACGCGGAGCGGATGCTGGAGACGACGATCGCTGCCGCCTCGGGCGAGACCGTGACCGAAGCGGAGGTTGCGGCCAGCCTAGGCGTCGCGAGTCGCTCGGTCGTTTACACGATAATCGAGGCGATTCTGAGCAAGGACGCCGCCGCGGCTCTTTCGAAGGTGCGCGAGCTTTACTCGCGCGGCGCCAATCTGGAATCGCTCGGCCGCGACCTGCTCGAATCGCTTAGAAACCTTAGCGTTGCCAAGCTTCCTCAGAATGACGCCCTGAATCCTCTCGCCGACCTCCCGGACCATGAGGCTGGCCAGATTCGCCGCCTCGCCGAGGGTCCGAGCAATCGCGACCTGATGCGGCTCTTCCGTCTGATGGCCGAGGCGCAGGAACAGATCCTGCGCTCGCCGTATCCTGACCTGCTGCTGGAGATGGTTGTGGTCAGGATGGCGACGCTCGCGCCGGTGATGGACGCCGACGAGTTGATGCGGGCGATCCGGGCCAACGGCGGAGATGCTTCCGGAACGCCGCCCACGTCGGGCGGGACGCCCTCGGGCTCGACGAGTTTCGGGAGTTCGTCGGGTTCAGCGGGTCCAGGAGGTGTGCGAGCCCGGCGAATCAAGGTCGAGGGTGAAGTCAATGCGCAGGCGCCGCCTCGCGCGATGGCCGCGCCCGCGCGGAAAATCGCACCGTCCGTAGCGACCACGCCCGTCGCGCCTGCCAGGTCTGCCACTGCCGCACCGCAATCCGACCTTCCCGACCTGCGGGCACATATCCGCTCGCGTCGGGCTGCTCTCGCCGGCTTCATGGAGCAGGGAGCCACGCTCTCGCTCGAAGGCGACGTGGTCACAATCACGGCGCGCAGCGACATCTACGTCCGTTATCTGGCCGACAACCGTGCGGCGGTTGCCGAGTTGGCCTCGGAATTTTACAAGCGGTCGGTCAAAGTCGAGCTGGTTTCAGGCTCATCCGCGGAGTCGCCCGCGCCCGTCGAGGTTTCCCAGCCAGCGCCGGCGATCACAAACGGGCATGCGAGCGCGCCTGCCGTCACGGCTCGTGAAACTCCTGTAAAGCAGACCTCGACCGATGCGACTGACAGCGGAGCCCCGAATTTCGCCACGATGATGGCCGCGGCGGAAAAAGACGTGGCAAACGGCGTGGCGCCACACGCGACCGCCTCGTCGAAGGCACGAGTCGGCGGCCCTGAAGAGCGGCAAGCTGTGCTTTCGGACCCGCAAAATCGACCAATTTTCGACGCGCTCGACGCGCGGCTGGTCGAAGTGAGAATCAACGAGCCGGCCCAGGCCGGTGATGAATCGAAGAGCCATACGCGCGAAGAAACATAGGCCCTTTTTGGAGTAATACCGTGGCAGAGATAGACCTGTCGGCCCTCATGCAGCAGGCGCAAGCCTTGCAAGAACGGTTCAAGCAGATGCAGGAAGAGGCCGCGTCGAAGACCGTGGAAGCGCAGTCCGGCGGCGGGATGGTGCGGGTCGTGGCGGACGGCTCGATGCGAGTACGGAAGATCGAGGTCGATCCCGCGCTCATCGCCGCCGACGACAAGGCAATGATGGAAGACCTGATCACGGTCGCGGTGAACGAGGCACTTTCCCGTGCACAAAATCTGGTCGCCGACCAGATGGGCAAGCTTGGCCCTATGGCGGGATTCAAAATTCCGGGTTTCGGCGACTGACAGGTCGCGGCCTTTCCGCCTATGACGACGAATAATCTCAGGCGCCAGGAAGGATTGCCGCCCGCGATGACGCGGCTGGTGAAGGAACTGTCGCGGCTTCCCGGAATAGGCGAAAAGACCGCATCAAGGCTCGCCTTCAACCTGCTCAATCGTCCGCGCGATGAAGTAATCGCGCTGGCCGAAGCGCTGCTCGAGATGAAAGAGCGGGTTGGCTTGTGTTCTCAATGCTTCGGTCTCTCGGACAGCCCGCTATGCCACATCTGCGATGACGCCGGGCGCGAGCCCGAACTCATATGCGTGGTCGAGGGTCCGGCCGACCTGATGGCGATGGAACGGGCGCGAAGCTTCAACGGTCTTTACCATGTGCTTCACGGGGCATTGGCGCCGCTCGACGGGATCGGTCCCGAAGATATCAGGATCAAGGAGCTGCTGGAGCGGGTGAGCGCGCCGTCCCGGGTGCAAGAGGTGATAATCGCAACCAATGCGACCGTCGAGGGCGAGGCGACCGCGCTTTATATCGCCAAGGCCTTGAAACCGCTCGGACTCAAGGCGACACGACTCGCGCGCGGGCTTCCCGCCGGCGGAGACCTTGAGTACAGCGACGCAGCCACCCTGACCAGCGCTATCAGTGGAAGGCGAGAGCTTTAGCGCGACGGAGCACTCGTAGTTTCGCACCGCCAGCAATCGGTTACGAAAGCCCGAATATCCCGTCCCAAAGACCGAATCTCAGCTTGCGGCCCACCGGTATGAGCATTACCATGGGTGCCGTATAAGCGTTCGGCTCCGTCAGGCCGGAGCAAATAGTCAGTTCTCAACAACACTAAACCATTTAAACTTTCTCAGGGGCTCGCGCCCGTTTCGGGAAAGGAAGGTGTGCTATGGCTTTTGAACTTCCGCAGCTTCCCTACGCTATTGACGCACTCGCGCCGTACATTTCCAAAGAGACGCTCGAGTACCATCACGGCAAGCATCATAACGCTTACGTGACCAAGCTGAATGAACTGGTCAAGGGGACAGCCGACGAGAGCAAATCGGTCGAGGACATCATCAAGTCGGCCAAGGGCGGGCTTTTCAACCAGGCCGCCCAGCACTGGAACCACAGCTTCTATTGGAAGTCGATGGCGCCCAAGGCCGGCGGGGCACCCAAGGGCAAGGTCGAGGAAGCCATCAAGAAGGCTTTCGGCGGTTTCGACGCGTTCAAGCAGCAGTTCACGCAGGCCGCTACCGGGCATTTCGGCAGCGGATGGGCGTGGCTGGTTCAGGCCGCTGACGGGTCACTTCAGATCGAATCGACCCACGACGCCGACACTCCGGTCGCTCACGGCAAGACTCCGATCATCACCTGCGACGTCTGGGAGCACGCCTACTATATCGACTATCGCAACGCCCGCCCCAAATACGTCGAGGCGTTCTGGAATCTGGTCAACTGGGAATTCGCCAATCAGAACCTGAAGTAGACCCGAAATCCGTCGAACATAAACGAAGAGGGCGCAGGAGTGACTCCGGCGCCCTCTTTCTTGTTCGGCTTGGCCCGGTCTTCTATTCCGGCACGGCCTCGCCCGAACCGCCAAACTCTGCGGGAAAATCCTTCAGCTTCGGAAGTCCGTCACGAATTGGCAAAACCGTCTCGGCGTAGTTTACGTGGACGGCCGGGGCGAACTTCAGAGTTGGCAGCGTCGCCGAAAATACGTCCACCATTCCCAGCGGAGGATGGTTGGTCATCAGATGCCCGCCGCATTTCGTGCAGTATTGCCGCTGGCTGAGCTCCGTCTTCTGGAAAGTTGCAATGTGCTCGGCGCCCGCCGTGACGCGGACCGCGTCGGGCTTCCACAGGGTGAAAGCGTTAACCGGGCCGCCCGACCATGATCTGCATGATCGGCAATGGCAATATCCCATCGCCTCCGGCTCGCCGGAAGCTTCCAAACGAACGGCCCCGCAAAAACATTCGCCTTTGTACGTCGCCATTATCGCTCCTTATCTGGACGATTCGTCTCGGTCTCAACGGAACATGTTAATGACTCTGGGAATTCGTGCCGGCTGAGACGGTCGAATCTTAGGAGCTTTGCTCTCTCGCGACCAGCCTGTGTGGCTTTTTTCCGAATCCGAAGCGCCGGTCAGCGCTGTCTCAGATACTGAACGTGAGCGCGCCGCGCCGGCGGTCGGAAAGCGACTGTAGCGTCGTCCGGGTCAGGATCTCGTTCACCGATTCTCGCACCTCGCGCCATACTTCACGCATCGGACACGGCTGATCGCGCGGGCAAGTGGCGCTGCCGGTCTCTTCCAGACAATCGACCGGCACGTAATCACCCTCGATTATCTCGACCACGTCGCCCATCGTGATGCGCGCCGGATGGCGGGCAAGCATATAGCCACCGCTCGGACCCTTCTGGCTCGCCACCAATCCTCCCCGCTTGAGATCGATCAACAGCCGGCGCAGATAGTTCTCCGGGATTGTCTGCGCGGCGGCTATCTCTTCGACCCTGAGCGGCGACGGCGACGGGTAACGCTCCGCCAGCATCAGCAGAGCCTTCAGGGAGTAATCGACTCCTATTCCGAATTTCATCTTTTCGCCAAGACATTTCTAGCACGGGAATGGAGCGCATAGAAGACTTCGTTAGTCATCTATTTAGTTGACTAAGATACTCACTAAAGTTACTTTTTCTCGCATCGCCCGTTGATTTGCGGCCGAACGGAGTTTTTCAAGGAATGCCGAGACGTGAACCTCCTGCATGGGACCTGGTGCTCAAGCGCAATTCGGTCGAGCGCCTGAAGCGCGAGCTGTTCCCAACCGAGCTGGCCAATCAATGGGACAGGCTCGCCGAAACACCCTACGAGAAGCTGCCCGAGGAGGACATCGTGCGCCTCCAATGGTTCGGGATGTACCACGACAAGCCCAAGGTCGGGACCTTCATGATGAGGGTCAAAATCCCGAGCGGCATCCTGAATCCCGACGGACTTCGGACTATCGGCGAGATTTCCGAGCGTTACGGGCGCGATCAGGGCGAGCTAACCACTCGTCAGAATATCCAGCTCCATTACGTGACGCTCGATAAATTTCCCGAGATTTTCGAGCAATTACAGGCGGTTGGGCTTACCACGATGGGCGGATGCGGTGACGTGGTCCGCAATATCACCGGATGCCCGGTCGCTGGCGTCGACAGGGACGAACTGTTCGACGTGACCGGCCTTGTTGGCGAGACTGCCGGCTTCTTTTATGGCAACCGCGAGTACTCCGACCTGCCGCGCAAGCACAAGATCACCATCGCGGCCTGCCGCCATCAGTGCAACGCGCCCGAAATCAACTGCGTCGCGCTGGTCGGGATGCAAAAGGACGGGCGCGACGGCTTCGCGGTGCGAGTCGGAGGAGGACTTTCGTCCACCCCGCGCCTTTCGCGTCATCTGGGGGTCTTCGTCCCGCGCGAAGAGTCTATCGAGCTGCTTCGTGCGATTCTCGACGCGTGGCGCCTGACCACCGAGTACCGGA
>JBJKQX010000180.1:0-2822 GCA_046704965.1 Binataceae bacterium (SeqCode) | reverse complement strand
GCCAGGGAACGCCGCCCCGCGACGACATCCTTTCCGAGTGTCTGCATTTCCTGGGCGATATGACGGCCTTCCCGAGCCATCCAGACGTTGTGGCCGGTCAGCATCAATACAGCGATCGCCATCACCGACGCATCAAATACCTCCTGGCCGCGTCCCGCCTTCATGTTGGCAATCGTATCGGCAAACGCTGCCAGCAGACACGCACCGACAATACCGCCGAGGATGCCACTGCCAACCCAGAGGAGGCGACGCGGCACGCCGCGCGTTGCCGCCAGCACTATGCCGACAACCAATCCGGCTTCGATGACTTCACGAAATACGATAATAAGAGTTCCGATCATTTGGGGTAGCCTCAAAAGTGCATTTCATATTCGACCGTCGCCCTCGCGAAACCTCGGGCGGCCGGGTCGCTCGCGCCGAACAGGTAGGCGAGCTGATACGTGATTGCCTGACCGGACGGTAGGGGCCCGAAGAGCTTTCCGTAGACTGCCGGTCCGACGTAGTGCTCCTGCTGATTGAAGTTTCCGAGCTGATGGGGCTGCCCCAGGTCGCTTTGAATCTCAATCCCGGGCTCAAAACCCGCGCTATACCGATAGCGTGTATTCCAGAGGAAGACGTAATCGGGGCCGCCGGTATGCTCAGCATGCCTCCCGACGTCCTGTGTAAAGCCGATGTTGGCCGTGCTGGTGAATCGGCCGACATCTTTTTGAAGCAGTAGCTTGATCTCCATGGAATCCGGCGCCTTATCTGGCGCGGCAAAATCATATGCGACCAACAATCCGGCATCGAGCCATTTTTCCCCCGATTCGAAGAACTGGTAACGGCCTTCGATTTCTCGCGCTCGCTGACGCGTGACGTCGCCGGGATCCTTCGATTGCGCGGCACTGACTTCCAATTCCAATCGGCGCGTAACGCCGGCTTCGAGTACCCCCTCACCTTCCACGGCATCATTTTTCCCCGGGTTTGGGTCAAACGTCCTCGGTCCGTTGTACTCAAGCGCAAACTCGCGGTATTCGGTGTTGGGGGAATATATTTCGTCCGCCGCGGAGTTCTTGGCGACGCAAAGAACCGCGATGAATGCCATTACAGAGGCGGTGTATTTATGCGGAGACTGGAACCTGGCTGACGTCATGAATCCTGATCTTTGCTGGTAAGAGCATCTTGGAACGGTTCTTGGCGGAGCTTATTTCGCGACGATGGTCCCTGTGGTCGTGTTCCGGTGAAAATCGTCGAAGTAAGCATATGTCCCCGCGTCCACCGGTCCGACAAATAAAGTTATCTGGCTGTTCGCACCGACAATCATCTCGCGGTCCAGATCGGTGCTTTCGAATTCGGCTGGCGTTACATCCTTATTCTTCACGGTGATCCTGACCCTCTGGTTTGCCGGGATGGTCAGAATCCTCGGAATGAACTGATTGTTCTTCAGTGTGAGCACAAAGTCTTCAGCGTGCGCGGCGGCTGAAGAGCCCAGAAGTATGGCCAACGCTATGTGACGAACCCAGGACGACCTTTTCATCCGAAACGACTCCTATTGGATGGGTTTGGCATTACCCATGCGATTTTGGATGGGACAGTGCAAATGATAATCATTCTTATCCTGTCCGTCAACACCCCGGAGCGATCCGTCCGGACCAAGGCGATTTCGCAGCTCTGGCTGGTACTACGGGCGCTGCATGAATTACGGGAGCGCCTTGCCGACAGGAAAATACGATGGACCCGCCGCCGAGCCCGTCGTCCGGTCAACTCATGAAGTCGAACAGCGCGCAGGTCGATACCGCACATGGCCGAGGGATCGAAACTTGCGGCACAATCCGTCGGCAAGGATGTCAAATGCTTATCCTGCTATGCAGGCCAACCCAGGGAACGAACCGCAATCGCCGAGCGCGAACGTACAGTGATGTTCGTTCCGCATAACGGAGTGGAGTCGCCATGCCCATGATGGAAACACCCAAGGAACACCGCTTTCCGTGGTACGTGCGCCTGTTTTTCTGGAACCAGAAGCGCCGCTACGGCGCGGTGCTGGAGCCGGCCCGCTTCTGGGGGCGCTCGCCCAAGCTGTTCGTTACGCTGGCCCTGATGTACGGCGCCATCGACCGCGGCTCGTCGCCGCTGGAACCCGCGCTGCGCACGCTGGTCACCGTGCGCGTCTCGCAGATCAACTGGTGCGCCTTCTGTGTGGACATCAACTCCGGCACAGCGCTGAAGCGCGGCATCGACGAGGAAAAACTGCTTCAGTTGTCCTCTTTCGAGGACAGCGACTTGTACTCGGAGCGCGAGAAGGCCGCCCTGAGTTACGCCGAGGCGGTGACCTACACCGATCGGCAAGCCACCGACGCGCATTTCGGCCGCCTGCGCGAGCATTTCGATGATGACGCCATCATCGAGCTGACCGGGCTGATAGCGTTTCAAAACCTCTCCAGCAAATTCAATGCCGCCCTGGGCGTCGAGCCTCAGGGATTTTGCGCGCTGGACCGGGCTTCTGCGTCACGCGTCGCGTAAAATCCCGGTCGTACGCGAAAGCGGAGTTTCAGTCGAGGCTGATGCGCGAAGCGCCTTAGGCCCGGACTAAAAGAACCGAAGCTGAGCCCGCCGCGCGCATTCGGCGGGCTGACGCCACAACCAACCGCGCCTCACGCAGACAGGGACGTTGCAATGCAATCGGCGGATCAACCGGTCCTGAGGGACATCGTGCTCGTCGGCGGCGGCCACAGCCATGTCGGCGTGCTCAGGCGCTTCGGCATGCATCCGCTGCCCGGCGTGCGCCTCACCGTGATCTGCCGCGACACGCATACGCCCTATTCCGGCATGCTGCCGGGCTATAT
>JBJKQX010000179.1:0-8826 GCA_046704965.1 Binataceae bacterium (SeqCode) | reverse complement strand
CAAACGGCACACATAGCATCACGATTAGAGACTCGGCGACGGATCCGAAATTCATGTAAAGAATTATGAAAGTCAGGAGAACCGACAGCGGTGTGATGTAGAGAAGCATCTTTACCGCGTCTTGAAGATAAATATACTCACCGCTCCAGACCATCGAATAGCCTCGCGGCAACTTCACATCAGCCAGAGCGTGTTGAGCATTCCTGACGTAGGTTCCAATGTCGGTTCCTGGCCTTAGATCTATGTATATCCAGTTGGTCAGCCGCCCTCCCTCGCTTTTAATCGATGTCGGGCCGTTGATGCTTTCGTATCTTGCGACTTGCCCGAGCGTGGTTTGAGCGCCAGAGGGAGTATACAGAATCACACGTTCGAGCGTATTGGGAGTGTCGCGCAACTCACGGGGATAGCGAATGTTGACGGAATAGCGTTCCGCGCCGTCAATCGTCGTAGTGACATTCAGGCCACCGATAGCGAGCTGAACCGCATCTTCAACGTCCTCCACGGTCAGCCCGTAGCGAGCGGCTTTCTCACGCTCGACGTGAAAGTTGATGTAGTTGGCTTCGTAAACCCGGTCGGAAAGAACGCTTCGCGTTCCGGGCAGCGAACTCAGCCGCTCCGCGATACTGCGGCCAATAGTCTCGAGCTGTTCGAGATTGTTGCCCAATAGTTTCAATCCAAGTGGAGTCTTGACGCCCGTGTTTACGTTGTCGACGCGCTCTTTGATCGGCATACTCCATGAGTTGATTATGCCCGGAAATTGAAGCGCGCGATCCATCTCGCTTACGAGTTTGTCGGGCGTCATTCCTTTTGGCCACGTTTTCCGAGGTTTGAGCTTTATTATGGTCTCACCCATGTAAAGGTTTACGGAGTCAGTAGCGGTTTCCGCGCGGCCCATCTTGCCAAACACGTGCGCAACTTCCGGGAATGTCATAATTATTCGGTCGGCGCGTTGCATCAGAAGCTTAGACTGGGTAATCGAGATGCCTGGATACGCGGTCGGAGCGTACACCAGATCGCCTTCGAACACTGACGGTAAAAATTCCATCCCAATCCGTGACCATGGAATCACGGTGCTCACGAGCAGCAGGCAGAAGAGCAGCACCGTAAGCCCGCGCCTCTTGATGACGGATTGCAGTGCCGGACGGTAGAGGCGCTGGAAGAAACGATCGATAAAGTTGCTACCATTGGCCCCATTGGCCGAATCATGGGACGTTCCAGTTCCCATCAGATACGACATAAGGGCCGGCGTCAGTGTGATCGAGAGCAGGGCCGCAGCGGCCATACACACCGTTTTGGTAATCGCGAGCGGCTTGAATAGACGACCCGCCTGCGCCTTCAAGGCAAAGACGGGGATAAAGCTGGCCGTGATGATCAACAGCGAGAAGAACAGGGCCGGCCCGACCTCGGTGGCTGCCCGCACGATCGCCCGCTCGCGGCCGTCATCGCCGCCCGAGAGATGGCGATGACCATTCTCGACCATGACGACTGCGGCATCAACCATCGCGCCGATCGCGACTGCAATCCCCGCAAGTGACATGATATCGGCGCTTACGTCGAAATAGTACATGACGATCGCGGCAAGCAGTATTCCGACTGGAATGGTCAGTACGGCGACTGCGGAGGCGCGGAAGTTGAACAGGAAAGTCGCCGTGACCAGGACCACGATGAGACATTCCTCAAGGAGTTTTTCGCGTAGATTGCTCATCGCCTGTGTGATTAGTACCGAGCGATCATAAATGGGGACGATCTTCAGGCCCTCGGGGAGGTTCGGTTGCAGCTCATTTATGCGCTGTTTGACGCGGCGGATGACCCGCAAGGCATTTTCGCCCGCGCGCATCTCCACGATTCCGACGACTGCCTCTCCTTTACCGTCGAGGTCGGAGACGCCGCGACGAAGTTCCGGACCGATATGAACGTCTGCGACGTCCCTCACATAGATCGGCGTTCCATTGGGGCCCACGCCGAGCGGGATAGACTTGATATCATCTATGGTGTGGAGATAGCCAAGGGCCGTTATACGGAATTCCTGACCTCCGCGTTCGAGAAGCCGAGCGCCGACCGCGTTGTTGCTGCGCATGATAGCGCGCTTGACCTGCGATAGGGCAAGCTTGTAGGCGATGAGCTTCCTGGGATCAACTTCGACCTGATACTGCTTGACGAATCCTCCCAATGAGGCGACCTCTGCGACGCCCTTGACGGTTCCAAGGTCGAATTTCAAGTGCCAGTCCTGATAGGAACGCAACTGAGAAAGGTCATAACGTCCGGTAGGATCTTCGAGTGCATATTCAAAGACCCATCCTACGCCGGTTGAGTCCGGCCCGATCATCGGAGTGACACCGCGTGGCAACTGGGAGGCCACGTAGTTCAGGTATTCGAGCACCCGCGAGCGCGCCCAATAGAGATCCGTGCCGTCCTGGAAAACGACATACACAAGTGAGAAGTTGAAATACGAAAATCCACGCACGACTTTCACGTGCGGAGCCCCGAGCATCTGCTGGACCAGAGGATAGGTCACCTGGTCCTCGATAACTTGAGGCGGTTGTCCCGCAAAAGGGGTATATATAATGACTTGCGTGTCCGACATGTCGGGCAATGCGTTGAGCTTCACATTAAGCAGCGCCCATACACCCCACGCACATAGAATCAGCGAGATGAAGAGCACCATGAAGCGGTAGCGAACCGAACCAGAGATAATCCGTTCGAGCATCGCGGTTGTCCTTCTAGTGTCCGGACCGAGGTGTGCCCGAGTCGGGTTTCGAAGCAGGCCCGTCAAGGGACATTGCGTTTAGAGTTTCGGAGAGATTGGATTCGGAATCGATCAGGAACTGGCTCGAAAGGACAATGCGTTCGCCCGGCTTGAGCCCTTCGTAAACCGGATAATAGCCGTTCGACTCAGCGCCGACCCTTATCTGGCGTGGCATGAAGTGTCCGGCTCCAAGATCGATAATGACTATCCTGCGTATTCCCGAATTGAGCACGGCTTCAGCGGGAACCGCGACCACCTTTTGGGAAGACGAAGAGTGGAGTGTCACTTGGACGTACATCCCGGGGCGTAGTTCGTTACGCGGGTTGGCGAATTCAAGCCGCACTCTGATGGTGCGCGTCTGCGGATTGACGGACGGATATATGTAGGTCACACGACCGTGAAACAAGCGGCCCGGCAGCGCGTCGGTCATTACGGTTGCCTTTTGACCGATCGAGGCCATGGGCAATTCGCGCTCGTATATATCAGCGTAAACCCACACCGAACCCAGGTTTGCGATAGTGTAGAGGGAGGCACCGGGCTTGACGTAGGAACCTTCCACAACCTGGGCGTCGGTAACCACGCCGTCGGCCGGAGCCTGGATTGGAACGTATTCGGAAGCCACACCGCTGCGTTCCAACCGGTTGATATCGGATTGTGCGACACCGAGGAGCTTGAGTCTTTCCGCTGCGGCAGCCATCAGGCCCTTCGCGTCGATCTCTGCCTGGCCTGGCGCGGAATGCTCCTTCGCCAATTGCCGCGAGCGAAGGTAATCCTCCTGTGTCAGCAGGAGTTCAGGGCTGTAGATGTCCAGCAATCGTTGTCCGCGGCGGACTTCCTGGCCGACATACGCGACGTAGAGTTTCTGTACCCATCCGCCGATACGCGCATTGACCTGGGTCACGCTGAGCTGGTTGTAATCAACGTCACCGGTTGTTCGAATCGTGCCGGTAATCTCGCGTTCCTCAACCGTTGCGCTGCGGACGCCGAGGTTCTGAAGCATCGCGGGATCGACGAATACGTCGCCTCTTGGTGTCGGCTTGGGAGTCGAGTTCAAGCTCTCGTGCGTCCGGGTCGCGGCTGCTTCGTGCGACTGGGTGACCGACACATGCCGATAGAGCATAGTGCTCAGAAGAGCACCGGCGGCGATGCCGCCGACGAATATCCAAAGAGTTGATGATTGCTTCATTTGCTAAGAGTCGTCCGGTCCAGTGAGCCACCGGTTACCTCGTCGATTTGCGCCAGATCACCAAATCGAGCGGCCTCGTTGTACCAATACTCGGCCTGGTAGCGGTCGAGTTTTTCCTGCGCGTCGAGCAAAGTCAGAAAGTCAACCTTGTTGAGCTGATAGGCACTTATCGACGCGGAGACCGCAGTCCGAGCCAGTGGGATAACCTGATCGCGAAGCGAAACGGCCACCTTTTGATGCTCTGCAAGGCGCTCCAACAGATCGTTGAGAGCTGCGAACGCGCGCTGGCGCGCCGCTTGAAGTTGGAAGTTGCTGCGCGAAAGGTTGGCCTGCGCTTCGATTACCTCTTGGCGCTGCTTCCAGTGGTAAAAGATAGGAACTTTGAAGGTGACGAGCCCACTCACCATGTCCGGGCGATAATTTGCGGAAGGCGAAGCGCTCGGTAGGACATTGTTCATGCGCACGCCGTAGTCGAGTTCGAGACCCAGATCCGGCAGCACCGCTATCTTCGCGAGCCTGAGCCGCAATTCGTCGCGCTCCACCGCTTTTTCCCGCTCGCGTATTTCCGGATTGACTTCCAGCACGATCTGCTGCAGCTCGACAGGGCTCAAGCGCAAATCTGGCTGTGGTAAATCTCCCATGGGTGGAATTTTGATGTTGTCCTGGTTGAGCAGGGTGGCGAGCCGGATCTCGCGGCTTCTGCGCTTGCGCGCCAACTCAACGAGGGTCGTGTTGAGTTTGGAAAGAGCGACATCGGCATTAAGGATGTCCTGCTGGATACCCGCGCCGACTTTGTATTTGGCGATCGCGACACTGATTAAGTCGCGGAGCATTTGGCGTTCTTGCAGCTGAAGTTCAATATTTTTGTCGACTACGAAAATATCCGCGAAGGCCGATTTCACGGCAGTTACGAGTTGCAACCTGGCTCGATTCAATTGTTCGCGCGTTATTTCTGACTCTTTGGCCGCGCTTTTCTGACGGAGCGTTAGTTTGCCGGGAAACGGATAGGTCATCTGAAAAATCGATTGCTGCTCGGTCGCGTTTTCGCGGGTCCATGAAAACGTCGTCGGCATGTCTTTGAGGCGATATCCGATGCTGGGATCTTTGGGCATTCCAGCCTGCGGGACTCGCGCGATCGCGGCGGCCAACGCGGCTTTGGCGGCGGCGAGATCGGGATTGCGCTCCAAGGCAGTCCGGATCAGAAGGTTGAGATGCCGGTTGATCTTGGTAACGTCGGTTTCAAAATGCTGTGGCAATTGGACTTGCTGGGGCGCGGTGACCGAGGGCGCCGGCGATTGTGGGGGAACCTTATACGACGGTAGCTGCGTCGAAATGGCAGGTCCGGCACCGAATGCGACCTTGGTCCCGAAGATAACGAACGCGGCCAGTACCATCGGTAGGGACAACCGTGGACCGGATGGCCACTGCGGTATCAGTGGCTCGCGGGAAAGGCACATAAACCACCCCTCGGGGCGGCGCTATAATGGATAGCCGCCTTGATGTACGCACTCTCGGCCCGGTTTCAGCCGGAGCCGGTTATGGATCTTGCTGTCTGAATCGGGGGCCCGATCAGGCGAGAGCGGGCGGAGCGCGAACCAAACCGGTCCGTGCGAGCGCAATGAATTGCCGGACTCGCGGGTGCGGTTGGTCAAGGGAGAAGGAGTGGAGTGTTACGAGAGGGTGGCCGCCGCCGACGTTTGCAGCGACGATGTGTCGAAATCGCTGCACACGCAAACAGCGATTCGTGACGTGTTCCGAAATTCCCGGGCGGCTGGCCGTATGGCAACGGATGCAATGTCCGGCGGCAACGACGATCAGCGCGAGGGCGGTGGCCGCGACAAGAAGTGTCGGCCAAAAGCCGGTCCCAAGGGCAGTACCCTTGCTTAGTGGACTGAACTTCTTCACCGAATTAGGCATCCATCTCGGATGGTTACCCTCGCCGAAGGGAATAGCTGCGCCGATGCGTCTCTCAGCCGGACGTCATTCACGGAGCTTCAATTGGAACTCCGGTTCTCGGCTCCCGTCGTTCCCTTCGGATTTCATTGTCCACCGAAACTCGATAGTAGCCGTCTGCTGAAATCGAGGCTATAGGTCTTCGCACCTGGCTTTTCCCTCCGACCGCCTACGAGTCCACCTGCCACGAGCCTTAATACGTTCCTGTGAGGGCGAGGATTCATGAAATCGACCCAAATCTGACTTTTGGCGGGTGTGGCGGCGGCCTGCGCTCGAGTGTGATAATTCCCAGCGGATTAGAAGCCTATCCGTAACGGGATTAGGTCCCAACTTGATGAACGCCAGTTAGGCTGAATGGAGCGTGATCGATGGCCGAGAAAATTCACAAGACCGACGAAGAGTGGCGCAAGCTGCTTACGCCCGAGCAGTATGAAGTCACCCGCCGCAAGGGTACCGAGCGCGCATTTTCAGGACAATACTGGGACTTCCACGAGCAAGGCGTTTACCTTTGCGTATGCTGCGGCAATGAATTGTTCCATTCCGGCACCAAGTATGACTCGGGGTGCGGATGGCCGAGCTTTTACGCTCCTGCGGACGAAAAGCGCGTCGAAACTCATCCGGATTTCAGCTACGGGATGAACCGGACTGAGGTAACTTGCGCGCGATGCGGTGCGCATCTCGGCCACGTCTTTGAGGACGGGCCGGAACCAACCGGACTGCGCTATTGTATGAATTCGGCATCGCTGGACTTCGCCCGGAAGGACAATTCGGGCAACAGCTAAGCCACATCCCGCGAGGCTAACAGGCTCAATATATGGGGCAGCGGCGTGTCAACAAACCTGCCGAGTCAGGTGAGCAACCGGACGGCGGAGCGCGTGTGAAATCGTGGCTGGAATCAGTTAGCGAAAAAGAAGTTTGTTGCGGCAAGGGCATTGGCCGTACGGACCGCCTGACACGTCATTCAACAGTGAGCTTTCTGTTGCAGCCCTAAAGCCTTGGCGCATCCGCCGTCGCCAGCACACATCGCTCTGTTGCGGCGACATGGGAAGGCGTTTCGCCCTGGCGAGCAGTGGAACCCAGGCAAATCGCGCGCGGATGGGATCTGCTGGATTCTCGCGACTATCGCCGGCGGAGGCATTCTCCGGGTCCCTGTGCGATCGCGAATCGCGAGCGCGCGCGGATTTTTCGAGATTCTCCGAAATGTGCGGAAATTTAGGGACTGGATGACGCCGTCCGATGCGAGCCCTTGGCAAACATTGGAACCCGACGGCGCGCCCTTCGTGCCAGCCCGTTGCGCGGAAGATGCTAACACCCGCAATTCGCGCGGACGGCGCGAGTTGCGGGTGTTGAGATTCGAACAAGTGGTCGAGACGGCCGCAAACGGCCGCCCCGCTTCACTTCTTGTGGATCTTGCCAAGCGTTAGCGGAAGTCCGTTAACAGACAACGGGTTTCCGCCGGCGGTGACCGACATCGCGGTCACCTTTTGCATCGAGGTGGGAGGGGTGCCGGAACCGCCGCTGCTGCCGCCGCATCCAAACGCACCCGTGGCAAGCAATATAACGAGCACCACCATGGCGAGCTTTCGCCCGCGCGCCGGCGATGTCATCGGTATCAGCGCAGCCCCGAGTATCGTGAGCGCGCCGATAAGCATCACCCAAGGCGCATCTCCGCTGCTGCCGGGACCCGTGTTGCCGTCGGTTCCTGCGAATGCGATCCCCTCCAACTGCGCGGCGACCTTGGCGCCGCCCGAGAGCGTCGCTGTGACCGTGAACGTCTCGGTGCTAGCCGAGGCTACCGTGATTGCCGGGCTGAAAGTGAAAGTCGTGGCGCTCGCGATATTGGGCGCATCAACCTCGACCGGGTTACCGTTCGGGCTTGGAGTCACGACTATCTTCGAAAAAATCTTCGGGTTCGCAATCGACAGATTGATCGACGAAAGCGTCTGCGCCTGACTGGCGTCGTTGGTGTAAGTGAACGTGCCGACGGAGACTGTTTGTCCGCCGCCGCCCGTTCCGTTACCCGTGCTGCCAAGCGTGACGATCCCGCCGGGAGTCGGTGTGGGTGTCGGCGTCGCGGTCGGCGACTCCGCCATAGCCTGAAAGCTTCGGCGGTCGGTTGATCGCCCCTCGTCACAGCGTTTTGTAACTGCGGTCGACCATAGAATCGATCTGCTGCTGGACGTCTTCCGTGACGCCGGCACTCTTGCCGATTATCCGCCCGAAGGAGATACGCTGCGGTCCTGGCCAGGTTTCCGGCTTCCAGAGTTGCGCGCGGAGCACTGCGCGGGCGCATTGAAAGTACGCGCGACAGATCGAGATTCTGAGGGCAAGCATCGCCGGTTTGCCGCGGGCGCCCAGTTCCCGCAGCAAGTCGGGATCGGCGAGAATCGCCGCGGTGCCGTTGATCCTCAGGGTCTCGCCGGCATTCGGCAGCAACGCGATTATTCCGACGTTGGGGTTCGCGATGATGTTTTGCAGGCCGAAGGCGAGATTGTTGCCGTGGCGCTCGGGAATGACGATGGTCCTGTCATCCTCGATGCGCACGAAGCCGGGCTCGTCTCCGCGCGGCGATACGTCGATCAATCCGTCGGCACCGGAGGTAGCCAGAAGCAGGAATGGGGAAGCCGCCAGAAAGGAGGTCGCCTGGTCATCGAGATGGTCCAGAATTTTCGACTCAGTGAGCTTGGGTGCGTGCGGGACGATCTCGCGAAGCTGTTCGATAGTCTGAATTTGTTTGCTCATCCTTCGCTACCTGGTTGCCTCTTCTACCAGCTCGATTTGTTCATCCGAATAACCGAGTTCCTGCATGATGCCGTCGGTATGCTGGGGCCAAATTGTATTCAAGAGATAAGTCTGGTGTGCTAACCATAATTAATCCACCAGAGAAAATACTTTATGGCGTCGCCCAAAGTTCCCTTCCTTTTCGCGATCGCCGGAGCGG
>JBJKQX010000178.1:0-12062 GCA_046704965.1 Binataceae bacterium (SeqCode) | reverse complement strand
GTCGATGGCTCATCCGCATATGCGTGGACGGAAGACCGTGCGCCGGGTCAGTCATCCCGCGCTGGGCGAGTTCGACGTCCCCGGGATGCCGGTTAAGTTCTCCGCATGGCCCGATCGGACCGACGTGAAGGCGTCGCGACTGGGCGAGGACAATGAAACCGTTCTCAAAGGCGTGCTCGGCCTTTCCGACGAAAAGATCGCGGAACTTTACGCGCAGGGCGTGCTGCTGCGCGCCCCCGAGCCTGAAGCCAAGCAGGCCAGCTAAACCGAATCCGCAACGAAGAACGACGGGCTGCCGGCTTTACTGACGGCAGCCCGTTTTTCTATGAGCCGTGGCGGCGTCGCCGCTTACGCGAACGACGCGAAGGCGGCCTTAGCGATTCGGCTGGCTTTGCACGACGCTCGGGTCCAGCGCGATGGCGAAATTTCATGTCCTGGCCGCAATACGGACATGAAATATCTTTCCATCTGACGGATCGTCCGCAATGCGGACACTTATAACGATTGCGTGCCGCCCGGTAGAAATAGAGCGCGGTCCCGCCTCCGATCACGACGGCCATTATCAGCTTGTAGAGATCGTCCACCCGACCGATGCTTCAGACGAGATGCTTCAGTGCCTCATCAACGGCGGCGATATTGGACTCGTGCCCCTGCGCCATAACCGTGAGGAACCCGGCAAGCTCCTCATCGATGATCCCCGGCAGCATCTCGTTGATCTTGCGCACAACCCATCGCTGACCCCGGTTGAGCAACTCAAGTTTGCCGCGAAAGTCGTCGACCGCGCGCACCTTCTCCACAAAGTCGCCTGTGCGATTCGAGGGTTGACCACCCAGTCTCCGGACCTGCGCGGCCTGCTCGCCCGCCCAGTAACCTTCGTCGTGACCGGCTTTCCTGAGCAAGTGCCTGAGACTCTGTGACGGCGCCATCCCGGTCAGATCATGAAGGACGCGGCCTCCGGCTCGCTCCGCTTCGCTGAGCACGTTCAGGAAATCTTCGAGTTGTGTATCCATCGTCCCGACGGCTCGACCTCAAAAGGGTTCACAGTCGCGACCCTACCACGAGCGCAGTCCGCTACGGGAGACGAAATTGCACTCCCCCGCGACACGTCGCACCGCCGCGTGTCGCGCTAGATGATCGGCACCACCGGGCAATATGCGATGCAGAAAAGCCCGTTGCCGTTGAAAGCCGCGCGAGCCGCGACGATTGCGGGTGCCAGATTTTTCAGATCGGGCGGCAGGTATGTTACCTGCGCGAATTGTCCCGACAACAACCGCTCGACAAATCCCGCGCGCTGCGGCAATTCCACCAGCGCGACCTTGCGGCCGGGCGGAATCTTGGCCAGCTTCTTCGCTTCGGCGAGCGCCGCATTGAAACCGCCGAGCTTATCGACCAGCTTGCGCTTGAGTGCCTGCTGGCCGGTCCATACCCTCCCCCGCGCGATACTGTCCACATCCTCGACCGTCAGATGGCGGCTCTTCGCAACGATCTTGAGGAAATGCTGGTAGGTCTCGCCCAGGATCTGGTTCTTGAAGACTTGCATCTGCTGGGGCGTGAAATTCGTGAATGCGTCGAACATATCGACGTTTGCTCCGCGGCTCACGGTTCCCGAGTTCAGGTAAATCTTCTGTGCAGCGGGCCCGATATTGAACTTGCCGCCCAGTACGCCGATCGATCCGGTAATGGTGCCCGGCTCGGCAATCATGTACTTCGCCGGCGTCGAAACCCAGTATCCACCCGAGGCCGCATAGCCCGACATGCTCACTACGATTGGTTTGACTTTCGCGGTCCTTTCAACCGCGCGCCTGATAATTTCGGACGCCAACACTGAACCGCCGGGCGAGTTAACTCGGAAAATGACCGCCCTTACCGAGTCATCTTTGCGCGCCTTGTTGAAAGCGGCCACCAGATCGTTGGAGCCTATTACCTTGCCTCCGGTTATTCCGAAGCCGGTCGAAGGGCCGAGCACGATTTCACCGTCGCAATAGATGACGGCTATCTTGTCCTTCACGCCAAAGCGGGAGAGCATGCCCGGCTTCGCATAATTGGTGTAATCAATCAGGTCATGTTCCGTACCGCCGTGATTCTTCACGCGATCGATGAACTGGTCCTGATACTCGATACGGTCAATTAGATGCGCCTTGAGCCCGGCCTGGGGAGAAAGTGGCGCCTGGTCGATTAGCGCTTCGACGTCACTCGGCTTGAGCCCGCGTTCGGACGCTATCGCCGCGACGACCTGGTTGTACATGCTGTTGACGAGCCACGTGTCTTCCTCGTGCTGGGCCGGGGTGAAATCCTTTTGCGTCAGGATATTGGCCGCAGTCTTGTACGCTCCAATCGCGGCGAAATTGGGTGTCACGCCCAGCCAGTCGAGCGTGCCGCGCGCGAACAGCTCGCGCACGCCGACGCCAACGATATTCAGCTCGCCCTCGGGCATCATGGAGACATTGCCGGTCGCCGCGGCGACGATATAAGGCAGGTTTCCGGGCGCGAAATCGCCCGCAGTCTGCATGTATGCGGCGGTCCATTTGCCGGTGCTCCGGAACTTTTTGATGAGTGCGGCGATTTGCTGCGCCTGAGCCAGATCCATCTGCACATCGCCTTCCTCGACGGCGAGGCCGACGATCCGCGGATCGTGCTCGGCATGGGTTATCGCGCGTCGAATCGAATCGAGCGCCGTCTGATGCGGCTTGAATGCGCTCAGGAATCCGGTGGCGCCGCGCTCAACCACGGGGCCCTTGAGAGTAACCACTAGGACCGATCCGGACGGGATGCGCTGCTCGATATACTCCGAGAGCGCAACTATCACGAACAGGATGAAAACCGTGACGACCGCCCTGACAATCCATCGAAAGAGCTTCTTAAGCATCTATGTTATCTCCTCGAAAACAGCCGGATCCCCGAAACCGGCAGCCAAGTACCGGGCACACAGGAACGGGTATCGCATAGCCAACCACAGCCGCCGTCCATAGCCAATCACGCGAAACCAATTTCGTCGCTCAAACGCGACTTCCGGAAGACTGCCGCAGACTATATCACCGCCCGGACGCGGTCACGCGCACACGGCCACATGAACATCGGGTGCCGGCTTCACCTCCCGGAGCGCGGGCACCACGTCACTAAACCGGTCGATGCGCGTGGATGCAATCGGCGGCGGCTGGTTCGCAAGCAATGGACAACGACGCACGCGTGGCGAAACTCGCCCAACGTATGCGCGTCCTGCTGTCTCCGATGCGCAAAAGCTTTTTTTGCCGTGCAAGGCAGCGGGCGATTTGGTAGCGTTGCCATCGGGCGGGAGGTTGATTCCTTGCGTATTGCACTAATCGGACAGGCTGCTTTTGCTGAAAAGGCTCTTGAGGCGCTGGTTGCGCGCGGCGATGAGATTGTTCATGTATTCGCGCCACCCGACCCACCGTCGGGAAAACCGGACCCGCTCAAGGCCAAGGCGGTTGAACTGAAACTGCCGCTTAGCCAGCCAAAGTCGTTCAAGAGCGAAGCCGCCTTCGAGCACTTCAAGGCGCTCGACGTCGACCTCGCAATCCTGGCTTTCGTCACCATAATCGTGCCCGAGCGGATACTCTACGCGCCCACGCACAAGTCGATATGCTTCCATCCCTCGCTTCTGCCGCGCCATCGCGGCGCCAGCGCTATCAACTGGGCGATAATCCATGGCGACGCCGAGACAGGAGTTACGTGGTTCTGGCCCGACAAGGGAATCGACACTGGCCCGCTACTGCTCCAGAAGCGAATCCCGATCGACGACGACGACACTGTCGGTTCGCTCTATTTCAACCGCCTGTTCACGCTGGGAATCGACGCGATGATCGAGGCCGTGCAACTGATCGAGCAGGGGCAGGCGCCCGCTGTCGAGCAGGACGAAAAATACGCCACCTACGAACCACCCTGCCGCGACGAGCATGCGGTTATCGATTTTACTAAGTCCGCGCGTGACGTTTACAACCTGATTCGCGGATGCGACCCGCAGCCGGGCGCGTTTGCCGACGCTTCCGGACGGCGGCTCCGGCTCTACGAGCCGAAGTTCGAGGAAGCGACCGCTTCACCGCCTGCGCCGGGCACGATTATGTCGATTGGCGCGGACGGGATGCGCGTCGCGCTCGACGGCGGAACGCTCCTGGTAAACAAGGTCCGCCTCGAACCCGACGGCAAAAAGACCGCACCCTCCGAGCTTGCCGCCTCAGGCGCGCTTTCCGCGGGACTCAGGCTCGGACGCTCGACCCCATAATCGAGGGTTTGCCCGCATCGTCGCCCCACCTGATGCTTCGCTTGGCCGGATTCGATAGCCTGCCTATGGGGCAAGTTGACCGTTGATCGGACCGGCTCCGTCGCCGAAGTGCTCCCAGCGCTACCTGTAGTCCCGGCGACGGCACCGAGAAGATGAGTCGCTTCAGGAGGCCGCGAGCGTGGCGTGAAACTCTGCGTCGGAACGTCCAAGGGAATCGTTATCCTCGACCCGGCACGCGGTGGAGTCCCGCTGATGGTGCTGGCGGACCCCTCACCGGTCTGGTGCATGGCGCAGGACTCGGCCGACCCCAGTCTGATTTACGCGGGTTCCAATGCGCTCGACCACGGGCACGGCGCAATCTCGCGCTCGCCCGACGGGGGCCGAACCTGGACCGAAATCACGCCGCCGACCGCGCGTGACGAAGAAGTATGGGAAATCACCACGTCGCCTCACGTCCCGGGATGCCTGTTTGTCGGCACCTCGCACGCACGGCTGTTCCGCAGTGACGACGCCGGCAGATCCTTTCGCGAGATGAAGGAATTTCTGAGTCTCCCCGGGCGCGACCGTTGGACATTTCCACCGCCGCCGCATATCCCGCACGTTCGCTCGATCGCGTTTGACCCGCACGCGCGAGAGACGATTTACGTCGGCGTTGAAGAGGGCGGCGTGTTCCGTTCGCGCGACCTGGGTGCCTCGTTCGAGCCGCTGAACGACGGGCTGTATGAAGACGTGCACGCAGTGGCGGTCGATCCTGAAGACCCTCGTCGGCTTTACGCCACAACCGGCGCGGGTTTCCATCTTTCCGAGGATGCGGGCGCTTCGTGGCGCCGTGTCACCGACGGACTCGACCGTACCTACACGGTCCCACTGCTGGTTCTCGACGGACAGCATCAGGCGATTTACACCGCTGCCGCGGCGGGACCGCCTCCAAGCTGGCCGGTTGCTCCGCACGGAGCGGATTCGATGATCTATCGCAGTACCGATAGAGGCCTGACGTTCGAGCGGGCCGAGCGGCGGGTTGCGCCGGAGCGCGGGATGCCGATGAGGTTGCGGATCGCGCCCGACGGAAGCGAATTTTTCGGAGTTTCGACCACAGGGACGGTTTTTCGCCTTCAGGCTGATGGGGAAGACTCGACGCCCATTGCTATCGCGGAGAAGTTGCCGCCCGCCTACGACCTGATCGTGGTGCCCTAGCCCCGATCTTTGTCCGACTCATGCGGATTTTCCTCGTCGCCGCCATCGGTTTGCGACCTTTTGGCGCGAATCTGGTTGGCAGTGTATCCGACACCCAGAAATGCCAGCAGCATCCCGATTGCGAAAATTGCTCCTGCAAGAGCGGGATAAGTACGAACACTGAGCAGGCCGAGGCAGATCAGTACTATCCCAACAATGGCGAAAACGATCGGCATCATCCGCCCCACAATAAAACGGAACCAACGCTCATGTCACTTCGTACGAAACGCCGGTCCCTTGGATAGCGCGAGGCATCCGCCAAGATGCAGGCGCAAATATGATTCTGCGGCACGGAATTTCGCTTCGTGGTGAAGTTTCCGGCACGTCCCTTATCGCGGGCGCAGCCATGCGAGCGCTGCTGCGACCAGCGCCTCGACGCCGGTCGTCAGGGTCGGCTCGATAACCGGCGCGAACATCGGCGAGTGATTGACCGGAACCTTGCCCGAAAGGTCGCCCAAACCCACCTTCCCGTCGCGCCCGTCCACCTTGAAGAGTTCGGGATCCGCGCCGCCAAAGAACCAGTACACCGACGGCGCGCCGGCTGCGGTGCCGAATATCCCGAAGTCTTCGCTCCCGGGAAGCGCCGGAAGTTCAACCACACGCTTCTCGCCGAACTGACCCACGAGCGCCGCGACCGTGCGCCCGGTGCTCTCCGGATCGTTGGTAAGCGCGGGAAATTGATTCAGCGGTCGGAACTCCGGGGGACGCGGCGCGCCGGAAGCGTTCGCCTCGGCAATTGCGATCCGCTTGATCGAATCGAGCACGCGCTCGCGAACTTTCGGGTCAAACGTGCGCACGTTCAATTTGATCGACGCCTCGTCGGGAATGATGTTCTCCTTGGTTCCGGCGTGCAGGCTTCCCACGCTCACTACCGCCGTGTGAGTGGGGTCAACTTCGCGCGACACGATGGTCTGAAGCCGCAGTACTACCGACGCGGCCATCACGATCGGATCGATTCCTGCGTGGGGCAGCGAGCCATGGGATCCCCGACCGAACAGCTTGATTTCGAAGCTGTCCGCGGCGGCCATCGATACTCCCGCGCGCTGACCGATAGTGCCCGCCGGCAACGGCAAGACGTGCTGCCCCAGAATGACTTCGGGCTTGCCGAATCGATCGAACAGGCCGTCTTCGATCATCGCTTCGGCGCCGCCGCCAATCTCCTCGGCCGGCTGGAACAGCGCAATCAGCCGTCCCGCCCATCGATCGCGCCCGCGCGCGAGCAACGCCGCTGCCGCGCTGAGACACGTGACGTGCATGTCGTGACCGCACGCGTGCATCACCGGCACTGACGCGCCCTCGAGATCCGTGCCGGTCGCGACGCTCGCGTAATCAAGCCCGGTCTGCTCGCGCACCGGCAGCGCATCCATGTCCGCGCGCAGCATCACGGTCGGCCCGGGGCCATTATCAAGCACGCCGACCACGCCCGTGCGTCCGACGCCGGTCGCTACTTCGTAACCGGTGGCGCGCAGGCGCTCTGCGGCCCTCGCGGCGGTGCGATGCTCCTGCATCGAGAGTACGGGATTGCGATGCAGGTCTTTGTAAAACTCCGCCAACTCCGCGCGCATCCCATCCAGCCCGCCGATAATGTCCGCTGCTGCGCCCATGCTTCCCTCTCTTCGAGACGAGACTTCGCGATGAATTGAAGCCGATAGTTCCATAAAGTCAATCCCGGCTTGTTTGGTGCGGGGATTCGCCTCCTGAGATGGATTTCCGCTCGATGACCCTTGCAGAGCGGACATGTCGGACCCATGATGTCGCGAGAGCGGTCCAGTTTTTTTCTTGGGGATGAGAACATGTCGATGCACCGCCGCACGCTTGGGAGGTATTCGCGATGAACTTTGAACATGAATTCAGCTACACCGCCGATCTCAAGGAACCGCTGCAAGTCGGCGCGGGTCCGTACGGCAATCGCCTCTTCTATGAGGTGACCGGTGGCTCGGCCGAGGGCAAGCGGCTCAAGGGCAAGCTGCTGACAGGCGGCGGCGATTGGATTTTGGTCGGACCGGACGGCTTTGGGCGGCTCGACGTCCGTGCACAGATACTTACTGATGACGGAGCGGTGATTTACGTCCAGTACGCGGGCATCCTGGAAATGAACGAGAAGATCGCCCAGGCGATGGCCACGGGCGGCAGCACCGACTATGGCGACCAATACTTCCGCACTTCGCCGCGGCTGGAATGCGGCGATCCGCGCTATGCGTGGGTAAATCAATCGGTCTTCGTCGCCGAGGGACGCGTGCTGCCCCATCGCGTCGAGTACAAGGTTTATCGCGTCGTCTAAAACCCTCGGGTCGCGGGCCTGCAACCGTTTCAAAATCTAAATTCTGGTCAAATTGATGGTCATGGATAACTTCAAAAGCACGGCGGATACGATCCTCGAGCGCGCGGTAGCTTCCAACCCGCGCGTTCCCGGTGTGGTCGCGATGGCGACCGATCGGCGCGGCAATTTCTACGAAGGCATGGCAGGCGAGCGGGTGATCGGCGGTCCCGCGATGACGCTCGATAGCGTGTTCACGATTTACTCGACCACCAAGGCGATCACCGGTACTGCAGTCTTGCAGTTGGTCGAAGAAGGCAAGCTTGATCTCGATGTGCCGGCAAAAAATTACCTGCCTGACCTCGGCAAGCTTCAGGTGATAGAAGGCTTCGACCCGGCCGGCAAACCCAAATTGCGCGCACCCAAGCGCGACATCACGACGCGCATGCTGATGTTGGATACTGCGGGTTTCGGTTATGAATACTTGAGCGGGACGTATCTTCGGCTCGTTGAGGAGCACATACAGCCAAGCGTGTTAACGGGCTCCAAGGCCTCGCTGATGACGCCGTTGCTGTTCGATCCCGGCGAGCGCTGGGAATATGGCACCAGTATCGACTGGTGCGGTCTGATCGTCGAGCAGCTTCGCGGCAAGCGGCTCGGCGAAGTGCTTCAGGAGCGCGTGTTTGCGCCCCTGGGTATGACGGATACGGCCTTTACGCCTTCGCCGTCGATGCGTGCTCGTCTGGCTGACGTTCATGCCCGTGGCACCGAAGGCTCGCTCACGCCGATGCATCTTGAGCCGCCGCTGGAACCTGAAGTCCAGATGGGCGGCGCGGGGCTGTACGGGACTGTCGGCGATTATATGCGCTTCATCCGCTGCTGGCTGAGCGACGGGGCCGGCGAAAACGGTCGCGTCCTGCGGGCGGAGACCGTGCAGATGGCCGCAAGAAATGGCTTGGGCGATCTGAAGATCAAGCCGTTGCAGAGCGTGAATCCTGCGTTATCGAATGACGTCGAATTCTTTCCCGGTCTGCCCAAATCATGGGCGCTGACCTTCATGGTCAACGATACGGAGGCGCCAACCGGTCGTCCCGCCGGCACGCTCGGATGGGCGGGTCTCGCCAATCTCTTTTACTGGATCGATCGACAAAACGGGATCGGCGGCTTCTGGGCCACGCAAATTCTGCCGTTCGGTGATCCGGTATCGTTGGGCAACTATCTCGATTTTGAAACCGCGGCGTATCGGAGCCTCGCAACCAGGAACCCGTAGTGTACGTGCGACAAGAGTGCGCAGGGGGACGAACTGCCGCAATCGTCGCTCATCAGCTTCTTGACGGATAGCGAATAAAAAGCGAAGCTATGGCGCATCAAGGAGTGCGTCATGGGCGAGGCTATCCTGAAACTGCCGCTCGGAGACGAGCATACGGGCGACTTGGACGAGCGGGGCGAGGTCGAGTTCCGGGAGATGCCGGTCAGGCGGATCCTGAACCGATGCGACAGTCCGCGGATGCCGTTTCGATGGACGATCAACCCGTATCGCGGATGCGAGTTCGGATGCGTCTACTGCTACGCCCGTTACACCCACGAATTCCTCGAATTGCGCGACCCGCTCGACTTCGAGCGACGTATATTTGTTAAAAAGACGGCGGCGGAAGTGCTCGCGCGGACGCTTTCGCGCACGCCGGTCGGCGCCGACCCGATAGCGATAGGAACCGCGACCGACCCTTATCAGCCTGCGGAGCGCAGGTTCGGGCTGACCCGCTCGATGCTGGAAGTTCTGGCGCAGCTTTCCGGATTGACGGTCTCGATTACCACCAAGTCCGCGCTGGTCGCACGCGACCTGGACGTCCTGCGCATCCTCAACCGGCGCTCGAACGTTTCGGTCAATTTTTCGCTGATTACCCTTAATCGGAAACTGCAACGCGTGCTGGAACCGCGCGCGCCGCGCCCGGAACTGCGTCTTCGCGCGCTCACCGAACTGGCGCACGCGGGAATCCGATGCAACGCCCTGATGATGCCGGTCATCCCGGGACTGAGTGACAATCCGGTCTCGGTCGAAGCGGTGATGCGAGCCGCCAGGGCCGCGGGCGCAAGCAATGTATGGTGGCGATCGCTTTTTCTGAGGCCCGCCGCGGCGCGCCGCTTCATCCCGTTCATCCGCGAGCGCTTCCCGCATCTGGGGCCGCGGATGGACGCCTTCTACGGGCGCGCGGCTTACCCGCCCAAGTCATACGACGAGGGTCTCGACAAACTTTTTACGAGGCTCAAGGCGAAGTACGGCTTCGATCCTCGCGTCGAACGCTTCAGCCCCGCATCGCCGCCGAACCCGCAAAATCTCCCGGTCCAGCTAAGCCTTACCCGTGACGTCAAGAGGTAAGAGGCGATACGCCCGGACAGGCGAGAGAGGGCTCTCGCTGGGGCCTCAGAGTTTTTGGGCGCAGCTTGCTCTTCGTTGTCCGCTATTCTGAATTCCGGAATCCCTGTATCACCCACCCGAGAAGCAACACAAATGCAACGGGCACCACGACAAGGACCGTAACCATGGTTGCCCAGTCGGCAAGAGAATGGTCAGGATCCTGCAGAGAAAGCAGCCCGACGAGGACCAGACCAACCAACCCGGTTAAGATGCTGAGCCGACGAAACCCACGCGAGGTATTCACGAATCTTGGTCGCTCGCCATCGAATAAAGTTCTCTGAGTTCCTCTTGAGAGAAGAATCCCCAGATCTTGTCGGCCAGGCCTCCGACCCTTCGTTTGGGATAACTTTCCCAAGCCTCCATGGCGATCAGACGCAGCAATGAAGCCACGGATTTTTGAGGCACCGTGAGCCGCAACTGTTTAGTCGGCCTCGCTAGGCCGGTTCGCCACCCGGGTTCCTCTGGGTAGGTAGATGGCTTCCAAGCGGTCTTTATTTGCCGGAATTGTAGCCAAGCAATGGCATCGTCTTCTGTAATGCCCATCATTCCCCTCTACATTTGGGGAACGATTTTCGCAATTCCTAGTTCTTCTGACCTTTTCCGGGGCGTTCGTGGGTTTTCAAATTTGATGGGCACCAAGGCCGGCTTTCCGGCCGGGGCTTGGCCGAACGAGAACGGAGATGCTGAAACCCTTTGAAAAGGAAAAAGTTGGTGCGCGGGGCGGGACTTGAACCCGCACGGGTTATTAGCCCACCAGCCCCTCAAACTGGCGTGTCTGCCTGTTCCACCACCCGCGCACTGAAGAGGGTTTGCGGTTCGTTTCCGGCCAGCGAGCCTCTATTTGGCCGGAGCTTTAGCCGGACCAGCTGGCGCAGGCGCCGAATGCGGCGCAGGAGCGGGAATCACCGGTTTCGTGCTGACCGGCGCGTGCTCATGCATCACGCTCGACCCACTTCCAAAGATGCTCCCGGTTGCGTGCTGCGTCGAGGTGTAAGCGAGATACATCGAGGTGGCGAAAAACACAACCGCAAGGGCCGCAGTGACCCGGGTGAGCACGTTGCCGGCGCCGCTCGCGCCGAACACTGTCTGGCTGGAGCCGCCGAACACCGCGCCGATCTCGGCGCCCTTGCCCTGCTGGAGCAGAATTACCACCACCAGCGATATGCATACGATCACGTGGATCGCGAGAACAATCGTTACCACTAATCCTGTCGCCTCAGCTTACGCGTGCCCTGACGATACGCGCGAAAGAGTCAGCCTTTAAGCTTGCACCGCCGACCAGAGCGCCGTCAATATCGGACTTCGAAACGAGAGAGTCAACATTATCCGCGCTGACGCTTCCGCCGTAAAGTATCCGAAGCTCCGCGGCCGTTTCCTTGCCCCATCGTTCCCGCACGATTTCGCGCAGCGCTCCGTGAATCGTTGCCGCCTGCTCGGGCGTGGCGTTCTGCCCGGTGCCGATAGCCCATACGGGCTCATAGGCCAGCACCATCCGCGCAAGTTCCTCACTGCTCACGCCGTCGAGACCGTCCTCAAGCTGTCCGAGGACCGTTTCTATGGCCTTGCCCTGCTCGTGCTCCATCCGGGTCTCGCCGACACAGAGGACAGGTATTAGCCGATGGCGCAGCGCCGCGCGAATTTTTTTATTGATCAATTCGTTGGTCTCGCCGAATATGTGGCGGCGTTCGGAGTGACCCAGAATGACGTGGGTAACGCCGAACGGCCGCAGCATCGGGGCCGATATCTCGCCCGTGAAGGCGCCCTTGTCCTCGAAATGCATGTTCTGGGCGCCAAGCGCGATCGATGAACCGGCCAGAGCCTGGGCAACCGCCGGGATGAGCACCGCGGGCGGCGCGACCATCACCTGGCGGTCCTTGGCCAGCTGCGACGCTTCGGGGTCGAGCTCAGCACGAAGT
>JBJKQX010000177.1:0-3641 GCA_046704965.1 Binataceae bacterium (SeqCode) | reverse complement strand
CGGCGTATGGAGCGTCCCCGCGGCTTCGCGCGGATGTCGTGTTGAACAACCTGACGTGTTGGGCGTTCGCCACGGGGAAAGTAAAGATAATGAGCGACGGAAGCCCGTGGCGGCCTATTGTTCATATCGAAGATATTTCGAGGGCGTTCGCTGCGGCGTTGGAGGCGCCCAGGGTGGATATTCACAATCAGGCGTTCAATATCGGCGTGGATGGAGAGAACTATCAGGTAAAGGACCTGGCCGAGATTGTCCGAGAGGAGATACCCGGGTGCGTCGTCGAGTATGCGGGTGACAGCAAGGCAGATCCTCGAAACTATCGTGTAGATTTCGGCAAAGTGAGCAAAGGTTTGCCGGGGTTTCGTCCAAAATGGAACGCTCGCTTGGGAGTAAGCGAACTGCGACTCGCTCTCGAGTCAAATCCGTTCGCCAGGGAATGCTTTTTGAACGGCACCTTCACGCGCCTTACTCGGCTTAGCCATCTCCTGGAGTCTGATCAGCTGGACACTTCGCTGCGTTGGGCCCGGAAAGACCGCTGCTCTGAGGGCGCAGGCGTCGCAGAGGAGTCGCGAGAGAGTTGAGAGCCGGAAGGATCCGGTGAGTGTTGAGGAGAAAAGCGCGATGAGTCCGAATCCACCTGCGACAGAGTGCCTCGGTTGTAAAGAAGGTGCGGCAACTCCCTTTCTGGATCTGGGAACAATGCCGCTGGCCAACTCGTATATCGATCCGGCCCAAGTCGGCCAGGAAGGGAGATATCCGTTGGCGGTGGCATATTGTTCCCAATGTCAACTGGTGCAGATCACCGAACCGCTACCCCCGGAGCGACTATTTACGGAATATGCGTACTTCTCGTCGTACTCGGACAGCTTCGTTGAGCACGCACGCGAATTGGCGTTTGATCTGGTGGCGCGACGGGGTTTGGGATCGAACAGTAGAGTTTTGGAAATTGCCAGTAACGACGGCTATTTGCTTCGCCACTTTCAGGAAAGGGACATTCCGGTTTTGGGAGTCGAGCCGGCACGAAATGTCGCCGCCGAGGCCTTGCGCCGAGGAGTTCCGACACTATCGCGCTTTTTCGGACTAGAGGTCGTTGATGAGATTATCAGTCAATTCGGAAGGGCGGACGTGATTGTCGGAAACAATGTGCTCGCACATGTTCCGCAAGTAAACGACTTTCTCGCCGCAGTCGCCGCATGCATGAAAGAGGGCGGAGTAGCGGTCTTCGAGTTTCCATATCTGAAGGATCTGCTCGCGCGGAGGGAATTCGACACCATTTACCATGAGCATGTGTTCTATTATTCCCTGAGCGCCGTCGAGACACTCGCGAGGCGAGCGTCTTTGCAAGTCTCTGACGTAGTATGGCAACCGGTGCATGGTGGATCGCTGCGGGTGTTCCTGACGCATCGGGACGCTTGTGCCGTCGCGAACAGCGTCCAGCGGATGATGGACGACGAGGAGGAGAGCGGGTTGACTGGCCCGGACGCGTATCAGCGGTTCGGTGACGATGTTCTGGCTCTACGTCAGGAGTTTTGCGAAATGCTCCACCAACTGAAAGCCAAGGGGATGCGCGTAGCCGCGTATGGTGCTCCAGCAAAGGGCAATACTCTACTTAATTACTGCGGGATAGGACCCGAGATGATCGAGTTCACCGTTGACAAGAGTCCATACAAACAGGGAAAAATGCTGCCCGGATCTCATGTGCCTATTCGAGAACCGGAAGCTTTGTTGCGGGAACGACCTGATTATACGGTCATTCTCCCGTGGAATATCACGTCTGAAATCGTAAGCCAGCAGCGTGAGTACACTGCGCGCGGCGGGCGTTTCATAGTACCGATCCCGCGGCCGACGATGTTGTAGCGGACCGGTTGCCGCACCCGCCGAAGACGTGAGCGTCAACAATCTGTCTCCTACAGGAATCGCCTCAATTGCTCGTTTTCATAACCAAGTATAAGTGGTTTTGTTTGCAGTCGGGGCAGGAAGCTGCGTTCATTGCACTTCTCGCGGTCTTGGCGCTCGCCACAGGTGCGTGGTCTGCAGTGGTTGGCCGGGCCGATGCGGCGACTGGGCCTGCAGGTATTATCAACGTGAAGTCCGCTCCTTACCGCGCAATAGGAAACGGCGTGGCGGATGATTACCGGGCGATCCAGTCTGCTCTGGACAGGGCGTGCGCGACGTCTCCTGACGGAACTGGTCAACCGGAAGTGTTTCTTCCTCCCGGAGCGTACAGGATTTCACGACCCCTGCTCCTCCGATGCACGGGTATCCAGTTTGCGGGAAGTGGAGAACTGAGCACAAAGCTCTTGTCCGGGTTTGGTGGCGGACCGCTGATGGTGTTGGCGCCGCGGAAGTATCCGAAGATGACCACGGTTCCGGGATTATTCGGGCACGGCCGGGCGTTCTGGTTTCCCAATCGCTCGATCGATGGCTATGCCCTGGATCTGCGAGCAGCTCCAAGTATGGAATTAAACGGGCTGCGGGCACTAACGGTTGAATTTACGATCCGGTTTGCCAAGTTCGGATTCGACGCAGTCATAGGCTCCAGCGATTACTCGGGGAAGAACCGTGCGCTTGAGATCTGTTTCATTACTGATGACGCTATGGAGGCGTACCTGACTACCGGTGGCAAGCGCCACCATCTGCAAGCCTACGGACTACATCTGCATAAAGGAATTAACTATCACGTAGCGCTGGTCTACGACGGAAAGACTATCCGTTTGTATCTTAACGGGCGACAAGTCGCATCGCAGGCCGCGCAGGGTCCGGTCACTCAGAAAGTTGACGAAGGCATGGCACTTGGGGGGACTCCAAAGGGGCCGTTCGCGATGGGCCTGATTCGAGGTGTTGTCGGCGGATTCGCCATCGACTCGTTGAGAATTTCCGATGTCGCCCGCTATGGTTCGAACTTCACGCCGCCGCGTCATGAGTTCAAAAACGATTCCCACACTCTGCTCCTGTTAAATGCCGGAAGCGATCCGATGTTCACTGTCGCGCAATCGCGAAGCGGCGATGTCTGGCTGCCATGCATGAACTTCACATACGGAGTCATGAGCTTCGCGCACGTGCACGACATGCAGCTTGAGGGCGGCGGTATTCTGGCTATCCAGAATGATTTCTGTTCGCTCGACAGAATTCTGGTGAAGAACGCACGAATAGGGCTTCAATTCTTCAATAATTCCTACAGATCGGTGGTTACCCGCGTAAAGGTCATCGGCGGAAGCAATTCATGGATTGGTTTTCTAGAAGACGTAAACAGCAGCCCGGTTGACCTGACCGACGCACATTTCGACGGCGCACTGATCGGACTTTACTCCGCAGGAGGTGGAATCTACGAACGTCTGTTCATGAGTCCCGATGTTCGTACCATCTATCCGATCGAGCTTGCGAGCCAGGACTCGGAGACGAATTTTACGCTGATTCAGCCTGTGGTCGATTTCGAACCGGTCGGGCATTCGCCTATGCGCGCTGCGATGAGGCTTTTAAGGGTCAGCAAGGCCGTCGTCATGTCAGGGGTGATAGAGGGTTACAACGGCGTCCCGCTGTTGGAAGTCGACGGAGGCGACAATATCACATTTGTCGGAACCGAATTGAACTCGGGCGAACCGAACCGACCGAAGCCTAATGAATTGATCAAGATTCTGTCCATG
>JBJKQX010000176.1:0-5782 GCA_046704965.1 Binataceae bacterium (SeqCode) | reverse complement strand
CTCCAAGATGGCCGCGGCCAGCGGTGCGCGTCACGGCGCCTATGTTCTTACCGAGACACCCGACCGCACAGCGGATATCATTCTTATCGCGAGCGGCTCGGAGCTTGAGCTTGCAGTCGCCGCGGGTAGCGAACTCGAAAAGCAGGGCATCGCGGTGCGGGTGGTGAGTATGCCGAGCTTCGAGATCTTCGAGGCGCAGGAACGGCGCTATCGTGACTCGGTGCTGCCGCCTGCCGTGACGCGGCGGCTTGCGATCGAGGCGGGCGTGCCGTCGTGCTGGTACCAATGGGTCGGCACCGAGGGCGACGTGATCGGGATGACCACGTTCGGTGCCTCGGCGCCTTACGAGGAATTGTTGAAGCACTTCGGCTTCACGGTGGAGAATGTAGTTGCACGCGCGCTTAAGCTGCTCGGCCGCTAGGCGCGCGGCTTGTGACGATTGTGCGGACGCGGGCGGGTAACCTGGTCGGGTTCCGGGCGTCCGGGTGATTCGAGACAAGCGCGGCCGCATTATCGTTTGAGCGACCGCCAACCCTTGGAAGGGGTATGTACGATGGCAAAGACGGAAAATCCGCTTAAACAGCTGGAACGTTTCGGTCAGAGCGTATGGCTCGATTATATCCGGCGCGATCTGCTTTCGTCGGCTGAATTCAAGCGCATGCTTTCCGAGGACGGGCTCAAGGGGATGACGTCGAACCCGACCATCTTCGAAAAGGCGATCGCCGGCTCGACCGACTACGACGGTCAGCTCACCGAACTGGTGCGCCAGGGCAAGGAAGTCGACGAAATTTACGAGGCGCTTTCGATCGCCGACATCCAGCACGCCGCCGACGCGCTTCGCCCGGTCTATGACGCGACGGCAGGTGTCGACGGATACGTGAGCTACGAGGTCTCGCCGCTGCTTGCCAATGACACCGACGGCACGATCGCGGCGGCCCGTCGTTACTTCACGACCATCGGTCGCCCCAACCTGATGATCAAAGTGCCCTCCACGCCGGCAGGGCTTCCCGCAGTCGAGCAGCTGCTTTACGAGGGCCTCAACATCAACATCACGCTGATGTTCTCGATGAAGCATTACGACAACGTGGCCGAGGCCTATATCCGCGGAATGGAACGCAGGCTCAAGGAAGGCAAGCCGCTTGAGAAAATCGCCTCGGTAGCAAGTTTCTTTGTCAGTCGCGTGGAAACCCTGGTCGACAAGAAGCTCGACGGGAGCGGTGAAGGCGGAGCGCAACTCAAGGGCAAGGCCGCGGTCGCCAATACCAAGCTGGTTTATCAGCGCTTCAAGGAAGTCTTCGGCGGCAAGCGGTTCGCGGAGCTCAAGGCAAAGGGGGCGCGCGTCCAGCGTCCGCTCTGGGCCTCGACCAGCACCAAGAATCCTGCGTACAGCGATATCAAGTATGTCGAAGATCTGATCGGGCCCGATACGGTCAACACGATGCCGCCGGAGACGATGGACGCGTTTCGCGACCACGGTAATCCGGTTGCGACGCTCGAACAGCAGCTCGAGAACGCGCGGGCTGATGTCGAAAGTCTCAGGACGGCCGGAGTTGATCTCCTTGACGTCGGCGAGGAGCTTCAGGAGCAGGGCGTCAAGGCGTTTGCGAAGTCGTTCGAGGACTTGCGGGCAGTGATTGCCCGCCGCCGCGAAGAAATGCTTTCCGGCGCCGGCGCCCGTTAAAGCTCGCGGCTCGACGTCACGCGAAACAGGCTGGCGAGCGCCGGACGCCGAGGAGTCGACGCTCGCTGGTCGGCCATGACGAAGCGCCGTGCGCAGGGTTTTAGCCACAGGCGTCCGCCTGTGCTTTTTCTAATCAACCGGTCTTCCGGCGGCCGTTGCGTCCCCGAGAGGGCGTTTCCCGGCGGGATTTTCAAAGACCGGCGTTCGCCAATCGCGGCGTAGCGGGGCGATATTCCGCTTCAACTTGCGGCAACCTCCGGGGATGCCGTAACCTGCCGGGTTGAGATCAAACCGATAGTGCCATGAGTGAGCAACAGATTATCGTCCTGGACACCGCCGAAGACGCATACGTACGGGCCGCGGAGGAGATTGCGTACGTGGCCGGAGAAGCGGTCTGTATGCACGGCGAATTTATGTTCTGTCTTGCCGGCGGATCGACTCCCGCGAAGGTCTACGATCTGATGGCGACGCGCTTCCGTCTCAGTATCGACTGGAAAGAGGTCCAGTTCTTCTGGGGTGACGAGCGATGCGTGCCGCCCGAGGACGAGGCGAGCAATTTCGCGATGGCAAATCGAACGATGCTGAGCAAGCTCGAAATCAAGCCGTCACAGATTCACCGTATCCACGGCGAAGAGACTCCCGAAGAAGCCGCCAGGCTTTATGAGGAGGAGCTTCGCGCGCGTTTCGGCATCGACGAGGGTGACTTGCCCCGTTTCGATCTGATGCTGCTTGGTCTTGGCGGCAACCGCCATACGGCGTCGCTGTTTCCCGGAAGCCCCGCGCTGAAGGAAGACAGCCGCCTCGCCGTCCCGGTCGAAGTGGACGACCGGCATCGATGGCGCGTTACGCTGACGCCGCCTGTGCTCAACAATTCCTCGCAGGTCATCTTCCTGGTTGCGGGCGAGGAAAAGGCCGAAGCGGTAAAGGATGTGATCGAGGGAAACAGCAGTGTCGAGCAGGTGCCGGCAAAGATTGTCGCGCCGGATGACGGCGGCATCCTTTGGATTCTGGACAAGGCCGCCGCGTCGCTGCTCTCGAAATAAGTCCATCGGCCCGTGACCCGGATGGGGACGGGCCGCCCACTCGACATGTCGCTTTCACTCGCGCAAGATTTCAGGCGTAATGTTGCGGGTTGCGCTCCGGCACTGGACCGGCATCCTAATAACAATCGCTCTTCTGTGGTGGGCGCTGTTCTACCTTCCCACGACTCCGTCCTATGCGATTTTCCAGTTAAAGCGCGCGGTTGACGCGCGCAACGGCCAAGCTGCCGCCCAATACGTGAACTTTCCGAGCGTGGTGCGTCATGCGGGCTACGAGATGATGCGCAACGACAACAATGCGCTCGGCGAGCTTCTGGGCAAAGGGGCGGTTGATCTGTTTTCCGGACCGGTCGCGGGGGTGGTCAGGGCGTGGGCGGTAAATCAGGTAGACAAGGGCTCGCGCGACGTTCAGATGCCGACCGGCGCGGTTGTTGGTGCGATGTTCCTGATACATCGCGAGGGTAACACGGCCTACACGCACTTTCGTGATGGCAAGGGGCGTGAATGGGGCGTTCACATGGCGCTCAACGATCAGGGCGAATGGCAGATTGTCCAGATCGACAACATCCATCAGCTTATCGAGAAGCTCGCGCGCGAGCAGCAAAAGCGATGGGAGAAAAAATAGTCTCAAACTGCATTTGACGGCACGCGTTTACTTGTTCCATTCAGGCAGGTAGACTCTCATGTGCGGTCGAGCCCAGCGGCAATGGCCGCATTTTGGTATCCGCCCTGCATGCGTCGCAAAGATATCCGTAATCTTGCAATCGTAGCGCACGTTGACCACGGCAAAACGACCCTGGTCGATGCGTTGCTGCGCCAGTCCGGGGTATTCCGGACGAATGAACAGGTAGCAGACCGCGTGATGGACTCGTTCGCCCTCGAACGCGAGCGTGGAATCACGATTCTGGCCAAGAATACCTCGGTCGCCTGGAACGGCACGCGTATCAACATCGTCGATACTCCCGGTCACTCGGATTTCGGGGGCGAGGTCGAGCGCACGCTGTCGATGGTCGACGGGATTCTGCTCCTGGTGGACGCCTGCGAAGGGCCGCTTCCTCAGACGCGCTTCGTACTGCGGAAGGCGCTGGAGGCAAAGCTTCCCGTCGTGGTCTGCATAAACAAGATTGACCGCGCCGACGCACGCCCGGCTGAAGTCCTTGACGAGGTCTATGACCTGTTCATCGACCTCGACGCCGACGAGCATCAGCTTGACTTTCCGGTGCTCTATACCAACGGACGGGCCGGCACCGCGGCGCTCAAGCTCGACGACGAGGCGCATGACCTGCGACCGTTGTTCGAGGCGATTTTGAGCCATCTGCCGGGTCCCGAGGTCGATCCCGACGCACCACTTCAGTTCCAGGCCAACAATCTCGACTACGACGACTACGTGGGCCGTCTTGCGGTTGGTCGGATCGTGGCGGGCTCCTTCACCACGGCGCAGACGTGCACGCTATGCCGGATAGACGGAAGCCGCGTGTCCGGCAAAGTGGGCCGCATCTACGGATGGATGGGCCTGAAGCGCGTCGAACTTGAACGCGCTGAAGCGGGCGATATCGTGATGGTTGCCGGCTTCGAGGACATCGAGATCGGCGAAACCCTATCCGACCCGGCCAATCCGCGTGCCCTTCCCGGTATCCGAATCGAGGAACCGACGGTCGCGATGACGTTTTCGATCAACAACGCTCCCTGGGCCGGACGCGAAGGGCAGTACGTCACGTCGCGCAAGCTCGGTGAGCGTATCGATTACGAGACGCGCCGCAACGTCAGTATCCGGGTCGAGCAGACCAGCGCCGACGCATGGCGCGTGATGGGTCGCGGCGAGCTTCAGCTCGCGGTTATCGTCGAGACCATGCGGCGCGAGGGTTACGAGCTTCAGGTTTCCAAGCCGACGGTCGTAACGCGCGAGTCCGACGGCCGTATACTTGAACCGATGGAGATGCTCGTCATCGACATCCCCGAGGACTACATCGGGGTGGTTACCCAGATTCTTTCCGCGCGCAAGGGCAGGATGCGCAACATGACCACACACGCGAGCGGGCGGGTACGGGTTGAGTTTGACGTCCCATCGCGCGGACTTATCGGCTTTCGCGGGCGCTTTCTTCAGGAGACCCGCGGTGCGGGCGTGATGCACTCGATTTTCAACGGCTACGAGCCGTGGTCCGGTTCAATCCGCTCGCGCCAGAACGGCGCCATGGTCTCTGACCGCGAGGGTGTCGCAACACCTTACGCCATATTTCATCTGCAGGAGCGCGGACGGTTTTTCATCTCACCCGGTCAGCCCGTTTACGAAGGCATGATCCTTGGCGAGTACTCGCGTGAGACAAATCTTCCGGTCAACGTGTGCCGGGAGAAGAAGCTTAGCAACATGCGTGCGACCGGCCACGATGAGGCGGTGCGTGTTTCGCCTGCTTCCGTGATGACGCTTGACATGGCGCTCGAATGGATCGACGAGGAAGAACTGGTTGAAGTGACGCCCAAGTCGATCAGGATGCGCAACCGGGTCCTGAAGACGGCGCTACGCAACAAGCATCGCGCCGGATGGGTCGAGACCGGCGCCACGCAAATCTCCGAGGGGGAATAAGCGCGGCGAGCAGGACGTTGGCGCCCGCATGGCAGTCCCGCCGAGCTGACCCGGGCACTGGAATATGAAAGTCCTGCGCGTACTCGGTGTTTTAGCGGCGGTAGTTCTGCTCGCGCTCGCCGTGTGCTCGGTCCTCATCTACGTCAATCAGAGCCGCGTCATCACCTATGTCCTTAACAATGTGCGCCAGGACAGCGGTATCCGGATTGATGCGCGGTCGAGTCACCTTGAAATTCGCAATCATCTGGTGGTCGTCCTCGACCATCCGCAGGTATCGTTCCCGACCGGCGAGACCGTCACGCTCGATCGGATTCGGGCGGTCCTGAACTATCATTCGATTCTTTTCACTGACGGTCTGCCGATCCGTAAGCTTGTGCTGGAGAATCCCGACGTGCGGCTCCCGCCCGGCGCTGCGGCTTTTCCGGCAGCGCTTGCGTATCCCAGGCCAGAGCGCGTGCGCAAGGCCGTGATCGACCTCGA
>JBJKQX010000175.1:0-10898 GCA_046704965.1 Binataceae bacterium (SeqCode) | reverse complement strand
CCGCCGCATCGGGCGGCGCGACGCGCGCGCATTCCCACGCCGGAGTGCGCCATACGCCTTCGGACGTGCGTACTGATTCCGATCACTTGCTGGCGGTTTTCGAGCAGAAGTGACGAACGTATTTGATCATGTTCTTGATTTGACTGTCGGTAAGCGAACCGCCCCAAGCCGGCATATTGTGGCTCAAGCCCACAGACGCTCCACCGCCCTTGATGGCGTTGAAGATTGTCTTGTCGGTGATTTTCATCATTATCTTGCAGTCCGCGAAGTCACGGGGCTTCGGGTTGAGGAAAGCTCCGAGCGAGCCATCCCCGTGTCCCGTCTTGCCATGACAACTCGCGCAATACTGCTGGTAGACTTGCGGAGCGGAACCCCAATCAGCTGCCATGGCGACCGGAGCGGTGGCCACGACCATGAAAGCCGTCACCACCGCGACTGTTATCAACCTGTTCACTCTCACACCTGCCTTTCAACCGGGAAAATTCGCTCAGACCCGGGATACTCTCCGTCCTGGTCACGCAACCGCGGCCGGACACCCTTCATTATGATGACAAGATTTAGCAGCGCACGCTAAACCATGAATAGAGGATTTTCCCCAGCAATATATGTTCCACGACTTGGATAGGGCTACCTCTCCAAACTCTTCCGGTTCTCGTCAGGGAGCTTTTTGGAACGCCCCAAAGTGTCAGCGCCGACTGTGAAACCCGACCGGCTCCTGTCACACTTGGCGAGGCGACACTTTCGGTGTTCGAGCGGTTTTGTAGCTGCCGGAGACATTCTGGTTCCATCGGAGACAGAAACGCACAGCAATCATTTTGCTTTAATACGAGCTGTCTGCATATAAGATTCGCTTTTGCTGGAGAATTTAGCGATGGAGTATCGAATAACCCCGGGACGCGTTTCGATCGACAACTTTTCGCTCTATTACGAGCAGGCCGGCAGCGGCCCGGCGATCGCGTTTCTCCACGGCTTGGGTGGGAATCACCTCTCGTGGTGGCAACAGGTGCCTTATTTTGCCAGATGGTTTCATTGCGTCACCGTCGACCAGCGCAGCTTCGGTCTTTCGCCAGATCCTTCAGGTTCCTTCAACGAGTCACATCCGGATGACCTGGGCGCACTGCTCGACCATCTCGGCGTGGACAAAGCCGTACTGGTTGGTCAGTCAATGGGCGGATGGACGATCGTCGGATACGCACTGGCCCATCCCGAGCGGGTTGCAGGTCTGGTGATGGCCGATACGCCCGGCGGAATCATGACGCCCGCGATGGAAGCCGCGATGCGTCGGACCGCCCGCGCTCAGACCATGTTGACGACCGACCCTCCGGTCGGTGCGATGCCCACATACGCACCGGATTTCTTCGCCAGACGACCCGAACTGGCTTACCTGTACGACTCGCTGCGTATTCTCGGGGCGCGTCCGCCCGAGGACGCACTCGATCGTATCCGCTCGCGCCGATACCCGCTCGACGAGGTTCGCGCCAAGCTTACGATGCCGGTTCTGTGCGTGGTCGGCGAGCAGGACGCGCTAATCCATCCCGATATCATCTGCGAACTTGCGCTCGCGCTTCCCGACGCCAGAATCGCCGCGGTGCCCGACTGTGGCCATTCTGTCTATTTTGAAAAAGCCGAAATCTTCAATCAGGCGGTACTCGATTTCCTGCGCGACATCGACTATGCGCCGAGCTCGTTTTCCGAACAGGCGGGGCAAGCGTGATTTCAGGGGCAGCGCCCGCGTCCCCTCGCCGCCGCGCATGAGGAATCGTCAGCAGGGGATTCTGGTGGGCGTGCTGTCTGGCTGCGCTCTTGACATCAAAGCTTCTGAGCGTTCCAAGTAAACTGTTTGCGCGTATGACATTTGTTCGAGGTAAAAGTAGCGTGACTCTACTAAGCCACGCGGCGTAGCTTGTGCCTATGGGTATAAGGGGGCCACGCCAACGGGGATTCGCGAAAGTTCTCCTGGTGATGGTCGGATCACTCGGCGGTTTGTTGACAGCCAACTCCTTGCTGTGGCTGCTCAACTTGGGGCAACCGGTCATCTTTCAGACGAGCGCAAGCTGCGGTTATATCGCAAGGCCCAATCAATGGGCGAGTCCGCTCGGCTTCGACTACCACATCAATCAGTACGGACTGCGCGGCCCGTCATTTCCTTCGCAGCGCCCAAAGCAAAGCGTGCGGCTGGCGTTCATAGGCGACTCGATCACATTCGGTGGCGGCAGGGTACGGCCTCGCGCTCTGTTCGTGAACGTCGCTGCCCGGATTCTTCGGCAAAGGACAGGTGCGAACGTTCAGCCGATCAACATTTCTGAACCGGGGTGGGGAATCCAGAACATGGATGGCTACCTTGCGCATCAGGGACTGCATGATGCGAACGCGGTGGTTTGGGTAATCCCGACCTGCGATTTCAGAAGGCCCAGGATCACGATTGGCCGGAACTTTCAGGTTCTCACTCGCGAACCATCGCTCCGGATCATGTGCCTGCTCAGGGTCGGCTGGCGTCGGCTGACGGAGCGCGCCGATCCGTCCGGAAGTGCACAAAGCTACTGGGTTCAGCCGGATGCGCTGCGCGCGAATCTCCACGCCTTCCGCGACGCCCTGCTGCGGATCAAGGGCGCGCACGCGGTAGCTCTAACGGTGTTCGTCCCGCAGCAACATCGGCCTGCCTATGCGGGGCACGACCTCCGGGCCTATCAACGCGTCGCAACCTCTCTGGACGTGCCCACGTGTAACTTGGCGGCCGATTTCGCTCGCTCGAAACGCGACCTTTTCTACGACGGTTTTCACCTTAACACTTCCGGGCACCGGCTGGTCGGCCATTTGATTGCGGCCTGCATCAGCAGATCCTGGCAAATTCGGCCGGCTCAGGAGGGCAAGAGGCAAAATTCGGTTACACCAATCGTTTCGTACGCCAGGGTCGTGCGGCCTCATGACTCCGGCAAGACGGCCGCACCGACGGAAACGGCGCGCGACCATTAACCTGGCGGCGCGCTGGGAATGACCCTCGCGCTTGGGCTTAGCCTACATGGTGGAACTCTCACCCGACAGCAGATGCTTTCCCAAAGGCGTTCGTAGGGCCCCCGGGATGTCTCCTTGGGGGCTGCGATGTCACCACCAGTTGGGCGATATCATGCGGGTCTACCGTGCAGCACTCTGCTATTCTCGGATGCTACTATCGTGAGCGCTGCCATGCAGTTGGAAATCGATTCTCACTTGAACGTTCTTGGCATCTCGGCCTACTACCACGACAGCGCTGTGGCCATGCTGCGCGATGGTGAAATTGTCGCCGCGGCACAGGAGGAGCGCTTCTCACGCAAAAAGCACGACGCACGTTTTCCCGAACAGGCACTCAAATGGTGTCTGGGGTCGCAGGGTCTCGCGCTGAGCGACGTCGACTTGATCGTCTTCTATGAGAAACCCTGGCTCAAGTTCGAGCGACTCTTCGAGACATACTTCGGAAGCGTACCTCGGGGGATAAGTTCTTTCCTGGCGGCGATGCCGTCGTGGGTCAAGGAAAAGCTCAATCTGCGAACGGTGCTGACCAAGGAGCTTGCGAAGGCAGCCGGTATCGCGAAATCCGCCGTGCCTCCTCTGCTGTTCACCGAGCATCATCAGTCGCACGCCGCCTCGGCCTTCTACCCGAGTCCGTTCCCGCGCGCCGCGGTGCTATGCATGGACGGCGTCGGCGAATGGGCCACGACCTCGCTATGGCTCGGTGAGGGCAACACTCTGACTCCCGTCTGGGAGATAGATTTTCCGCATTCGCTTGGACTGCTGTACTCCGCCTTTACCTATTACACCGGCTTCAAGGTCAACTCGGGCGAATACAAGGTCATGGGCCTCGCGCCGTATGGAGAGCCGCGCTATACGGACCTGATTCTGGACAAGCTGCTCGATCTCAAACCCGACGGGACCTTCCGGCTCAACACCGACTTCTTCAACTACACAACCGGTCTTACCATGACGAACCGGCGCTTCGACACGCTGTTCGGAGGGCCGCCGCGCAAGTCCGAATCGCCGATTACGCAGCGCGAGATGGATCTGGCCGCGTCAATCCAGTCTTTAACTGAAGAGATCGTGCTGCGACTCGCACGCACCGCCGCCGCCGACACGCAGGCCGAATACTTGTGCCTCGCGGGAGGCGTGGCGCTCAACTGCGTAGCCAACGGCAAGCTGCTGCGCTCGGGTGTGTTCCGCGACATCTGGGTGCAGCCCGCCTCGGGCGACGCGGGAGGCGCGCTGGGAGCCGCGCTGGCAGCCTGGCATGAGCATCGCGGCGCGCCGAGAGGTGGCAGGGAATCGGACGCGATGCGCGGAGCGCTGCTTGGCCCCGAATTTTCGCCCGACGAGATACGTCATGAATTGGAACGGGTCGGTGCAGTCTATGAAGTTCTGGAAAGTGACGACCTGCTGCGGAGGGTCTCCGGGCTGCTCGCATCGGGAGCAGTCGTGGGATGGTTCCAGGGACGGATGGAGTTTGGGCCGCGCGCACTGGGGAATCGCTCCATTCTGGGTGACCCGCGAAGCGCGCAGATGCAGTCGGTGATGAATCTTAAAATAAAGTTTCGCGAGTCGTTCCGGCCGTTTGCGCCTTCGGTGCTCGCGGAAAAGGTCTCGGAGTTCTTCGAACTCGATTCCCCGAGTCCGTATATGGCGATCGTCGCCGGTGTCAGCGAATCGAAACGCGTCCCGCTTGACGCCGAGCAGCAAGGGCTGGTCGGAATAGACCGTCTCAAGGCGCCTCGCTCAACGATTCCCGCGGTTACCCACGTCGATCATTCCGCGCGAATCCAGACGGTCCATACCGAGACCAATCCGCTGTTTCACGGTTTGATTTCGCAGTTCGAGCGGGACACCGGATGCCCTGTTGTAGTGAATACGTCGTTCAACGTACGCGGCGAGCCCATAGTCTGCACGCCGGGTGACGCATATCGATGCTTCATGCGCACGGCGATCGATTATCTCGCGATCGGGAATTTTCTACTCGCTAAATCGCGCCAGCCCGAAGCGGCCGCGGATGATTCATGGCGCACGGAGTTCGAACCGGATTGAGCACGGCAATGGAAGCGCTGCCGGAAGCCTCGCGCGGTGAGATCAGGAACTTCGGCCTTTTGGTCGGCGGTATCTTCGCGCTGCTGTTCGGCGCCTTGCCGCTGATCCGCCATCAGCAACCCCGGCTGTGGCCGTTCGTGCTGTGCGCGGTGCTATGGATTGCAGCCCTGTTCGCGCCCGCGCTGCTTCGCCCGGTCCACAAGTGGTGGACACGGCTGGGCCAAGCACTAGGATGGTTCAATACTCGCCTGGTGCTGAGCGTCATGTTCTTCCTGCTGGTGGTTCCGGCAGGATTGGTCATGCGTTTGCTTGGAAGAGACAAACTGGCATTGCGGTTCGATCCCGAAGCCGAGAGCTACCGGGTTTCGAGCCGACAGCGCGCGCCACAAAGCATGGAGAAACCTTACTGATGTTCAATCTTCTCAAGGATTTGTGGGGATTCGCGATGGAACGGCGCAAGTTCTGGCTGATTCCCTTTGTCGTGACGCTCCTGTTCCTGAGTGTGCTGGTCGTGCTGAGCGAATATTCGACAGTTGCCCCGTTCATCTACACGATTTTCTAGGCGATGCCACCACTCAAGCGGGTTGCCGCAAACCTGGGCCTGGCGTTGCTCGGTGTCGTCGCTGCGCTGATTGTAATCGAGATAGCGCTCAGGGTCGGCGGATTCGAACGTCCCGACCTCTACACTTACGATCAGTGGCGCGGATGGGCGCTCAGGGCCGGCGCCGCGGGATGGCAGCGCAACGAGGGCGACGCCTTCGTCCGCATCAACCGCTACGGATTTCGCGGCCCCGCGGTCACTCCCGCCAGACCTCCCAACGTCTTTCGCATCGCGGTGCTAGGCGATTCATTCACCGAGGCCCAGCAGGTCGATTACAAGCAGACGTTCTGCGCGGTGATGCAACGCGAACTCTCCCACTGTTCCGCGATGCACGGGCGCAAGGTGCAGGTGCTCGACTTCGGAGTCGACGGCTACGGAACCGCGCAGGAGTACATGACGCTCAAGCACGAAGTCTGGAAGTTCTCGCCCAACATGGTGATTCTCGCCGTGTTCACCGGCAACGACATCCGCAACGACTCAGTCCATCTCGAGGGCGACAAGTGTCAGCCGTTTTACACCTATCGCGACGGCAAGCTGGTGTTGACCGGTCCGTTCGAGGACTCCGCGATGTTCCGGATGCATTGTTTCCTTCGCTTCGAGAGCCGTCGCATCGCCGTGATCAACCTGCTCGGCAGTATCCATTCGGTCATAATGGCGTTCAGAACCAGAGAATCGCGCGCCCATCATAAGAAGGAACATCAGATGGAAAGTCGCGGGCGTACCGAGCGCGGACTCGACTTCCAAATCTACGGGCCGCCGCAAACCAGGGTCTGGCAGCAGGCATGGAAAATTGCCGAGGGCGAGATTCAGATGATCCATCGCAATGTGGTGGCACACGGGGCGCGTTTCGTGGCCGTCACGCTCGGAAACCCGATGCAGGATCTCCCGCTGCCCAAGGCGCGCGAGCGTTACATGAAACATCTGGGTGTGAAAAATCTCTTCTACCCCGGCATGCGTATCAAGGCATTCGGCGAGAGCAAAGGGTTTCCGGTTCTCAACCTCGCGCCCAAGCTCCAGCGCTATGCCGACGCCCATCACGTCTTTCTGCATGGGTTTCCCAACACCCGCCCGGGTATCGGACACTGGAACGCCACGGGCCATCGGCTGGCCGGTGAATATATCGCGCAATTCGTGTGTGAACGGATGGGCGGCGCAAAAGACTGCTGCGGAACGCCTGCAACCACCGCGGCAAACGAAAGGCCCCGCGACTCGAATCACGACCGGCAAAGCCTGCCGAGCTGACCGCCGGCGGACTGGAGCGGCAACCGCCGCGCATTTGCCTGGCTCAACCGGGCGTCAGGGCTCGCCCACGCTCGACTGATGCGCCGTCAGGGCCAATTGCGCGACCGGGTGGGGAGCCATACAATCTCTCTTGTATGGGCCGGTTTGCGCGCAAAATGCTCGTCGTGGGGCTGGCTTTGGGATTTCTGTCCCTCGCTTCATGCACTCCTCCGCCCAATCCCTTCAAATCGACTCAGGGCGGAGCGGCGACGCTTGGGTCGTCGTCTTCGTACGGTTCGGGCTCATACGCGGCCACTGGATCGCCTTCGTCGTATGCAGGCGGCAGCGCCGCTTCGTCGAGCGGCACACAGTATCATTTTCCCGCTGACGCGCCGGTCAGCAACGCCGAGAGCGACGCGCTTACCCACTATCTGCACACCCATCGGCTGCCGATGGTCGGAGGCCGGGTGCTCGCCAACGACGGAAGCGGTACGCGCAAGGCGATACTGTACGGATTCGTCGCGACCGCATTCGGCAAACAGGATGCCGTCGCCAAGACGCGTCGCTTCCTGAACGACCCGGGCGCCGAAATCGACAACCGGATCATGATAAAGCCGGAACTGGCTGCTTCCGGCTCGGGCAGCTCTCCGGACTCAACCAGCTCGACATCCAACGATGTCAAGAGATACGAGGAACAGCAGAGGCTCGCCCAGCAGCAACAGCAGCAGCAATATATGGCTCAGCAGTATCAGGGGCAGAGCATGAGCTCGCCTCTGATGATGCTTCCGTTCCTGCTTCAGATGTTCGGGGGATCGTCGATTGGTGGCGGCAGTTCGAGCTTCAGTTTCGGCGGTGGCGCCGTAGGCCCATACGGTGGATTCGGCGGATTTCCGAGTTCGCCACCCAGCTACGGGTATCCGCCGTCTGCCTACCCTCCGAGCTATGCGCCGTCGCCGTACGGCCCGTCTTATCCGACGCCTTACGGCCCATCTTATCCGTAATGTCGATAGGTCTTGAGTTCAGGCGAGACGGAAACGCTCACCGAGGAAAACCTGGCGCACTTCTTCGCTGTTCATGATCTCGCGCGGCGTTCCCTGAAACAGGATGCGTCCGGCGTGGATTACGTACGCGCGGTCGATTATCGAAAGGGTCGCGTGCACGTTATGGTCCGACATCAGCACGCCGATTCCGCGTTCCTTCAGGTACGATACTATACGCTGGATTTCTATCACCGTGATCGGGTCGATTCCGGCGAACGGCTCGTCGAGACACAGGAACTGGGGATTGAGCACGAGCGCGCGGGTGATCTCGACCTTGCGCCGCTCGCCACCTGAAAGCACTCCGGCCTTGGAGCGCGCGAGACGCGCGATATCAAGTTCGTCGAGCAACGACTGAAGCCGCGCGCGGCGTTCCTCGTCGGTCAGTGGAAGCGTTTCGATAACGGCGAGCAGATTCTGCTCGACGGTCAGCTTGCGGAACACGGACGGTTCCTGTGGCAGGTAACTGATTCCGCGTCGCGCGCGTTGATAGAGCGGCAGCGTGGTTATCTCCTGGTTACCGAGAAGCACCCTGCCCTCGTCGGGGCGCAAAAGCCCGACCAGCATGTAGAAAGTCGTCGTCTTGCCGGCGCCGTTGGGCCCCAGAAGGCCCACCACTTCGCCGGGCTTGACATCGACCGACACATTATCGACAACGGCGCGTCCCGCGTAGGTCTTGACCAAACCTTCGCCGCGCAGCGAGATGTTTGGTGCCGCCGCGGGTTTGGGCGTCTGCGTCCTGATTTGCTCCACTCTCGCCATCATTCATTACGCGACCGACGGCTCATACCAATTGCCGCCCGCGTCTTCGATTCTACATCTTCGGTTTTACAGGCTCAGGCGCCCAAGGGAAACATGGACCCGCCTCCAAATCGGCTTCGAAGGGAGCGAAAGCGGGCCGGAGACACCGGCCCGCCTGTGATTTGGAACGCTTACTTCATCCCTCGAACTTTTTTGTTGGCTTCGCGTCCGAGACACTTTCCGAGCCACGCCTGCACGGCGGGGGCGGCGGAAAGATCCAACTTGACCAGCAGCGCGAAGCTCATTATCGAGGCGACGTTCAAGTCGGCGATCGTGAAATCCTTTCCAAGCATGAACTCGCTGCCGGAAAGATGGTCGTTGAGCACCTTGCACGGGCCCTTGAGCGCCTCAGCGGCCTGCTGCGCAGTCTTTTCGTCGCGCTGGTCGGGCGGATTCAGAAGGCGATTGCGAAGTATCGAAATCAGATGAGGCTCGACCTCGGTCATGCCCCAGAAGCTCCACTGGCTGGCGCGCCCGTGATCCTCGACCGACGCGGGCCATAGCGGGGCCTTGCCGTACTTTTCGGCCAGATACAGGTTGATCGCCATCGATTCCCACAGCACGGTGCCGTTGTCGTCGAGGGTCGGAATGTGCCCGTTGGGGTTGACCTTCAACAATTCGGCGCCTTTCGCGTTGGCAACCGCCGTGGGTACGTGTTCATACTGGAGTCCCAGTTCCTCAAGCGCCCACAGGCATCGTGCGGCCCTCGACATGGACGTTCCGTAAAGTTTGATCATCAAATCTTCCTCCGATATCCGGATTCGAAGTTTTAGGTTGAGTTCGATCTAGCGTGCCCAACGTGTCGAGCACAAACGCGCACCGCTTTACGCCCCGGTCTTCATCACCATGAACGAGCCGCTGGCGGTGGCGATAAGCTTGCCCGCCTGGTCGCGAACCCGTGATTCAAGGAACACGATCTGGCGGCCACGCCTTATCACTTCGGTTTCCGCGCGGACCGTCCCGCTGCGCACCGATGACAGATAGCTCATCTTGATCTCGACCGTGGCGCAGGTATGACCGGGGTCGAGCGTCGAGGCGGTCGCGGCTCCCATGCTGTAATCCACCATCGCGTACACCGCCGGTCCGGCCAGAAACCCGTACGGGTTGAGCACCTCGGCGACGGCATCGAGTTCGAAGACCGCCCGGCCCGCTTCGGAACTTACTCGGCGTATATGCAGAAAATCGGTGAGCGGTCCCGAGCTGGTGCCCGGACGCGACTCGGGCCTTTGCCTGAGCAGGGTGCGGACCCACTGCTCCGCAAGCCGGAGCCTGTCCTCATCGAGCGCGTCGAGCGTCGATTCGATAGCCTTCCTCGTCTCTCCGTCAGCCATAGCCATCGTTCTCCCCTGCCCCAAGGGCGAAAGACCCGCACTTCGTGCCGTTGAAGCCTCGTTGAAAACAAGCTCCCGGTTATAACGCACGAGTTTCATACATTAGCAGGACATCCCGAATGCCCGGCAAGTCGATTTCCTCTAGCCGCACCATAGGAAAGTCGTGAGCGGTAAAAACATCCATCGACTTCGATGGTCGGCATCCGAAGGCGGCGGTAGAGCGTAGCACCCCGCTCGCACAGCGCAGGCCGATTGTCTAACCTGAAGAGTAAACATCCGCCGTACGCAACCTTACTCAAGGCACGGGGGCGCCGCATTCTTATGGGATACCAGCCGATAGAAAATTACGGAATCGTGGGAGACCTTCACACGGTCGCACTCGTGGGAATGAACGGGTCGATCGATTTCATGTGCTTCCCGCATTTCGACTCGCCAAGCATCTTCGCCGCACTGCTCGACGATCGCAAAGGCGGCCGATTCTCAATCGCCCCGACGATCGAGGACAGGATGCGCCGGCGCCAGCTTTATTTCCCCGACACGAATATCCTGCTGACCCGTTTTCTTTCCGAAGAGGGCGTGGCCGAGGTCTCTGACTTCATGCCGGTCGAAGAGGTCGGCGGACGTTGCCACACGCTGGTCAGGCGCGCCCGAACCGTGCGTGGCCAGGTCACCTACCGCTTGCTGTGCGCGCCGCGCTTTGACTATGCGCGCGCGCGCCATCGCGCAGAGCAGACCGACGAGGGCGTCGTGTTCACCTCGGAGGGCAACGACGGGACGGCGCTTCGCCTGCGCGGCAGGGTTCCGATGCGCCTGGTGGACGGCGATGCGGTTGCGGAGTTCACACTCGGCGCGGGTGAGTAC
>JBJKQX010000174.1:0-3543 GCA_046704965.1 Binataceae bacterium (SeqCode) | reverse complement strand
CATGAACGCCGGTTTCGTCGCCGGCGCGACGCTGGTGCTGTTCCGCCGCTTCGTGCCCGACGTGGTGCTGGACGCGATCGAGCGCGAGCGCGTCACCATGTTCTTCGGCGTGCCGACGATCTACATCACGCTGCTCGGCGCCAACGTGCCCCAGGAAAAGCTCGCATCGATCCGCTATTATTTTTCCGCCGCCGCGACCATGCCGCAGGAAAACTCGCGGCGCTGGACCGAGACCTACGGCCCGGCGGTGCACGAAGGCTACGGCCTGACCGAATGCTCCCCCTGCGCCGCCTACAACCACGTCAGCAAGCACAAGTTCGGCAGCGTCGGCACCGCGATCGAGGATTTCGAAGTCAAGATCTTCGACGAGAACGACCGCGAAGTGCCGCGCGGAACCTGGGGCGAGATCGTGATGCGCGGCCCCGGCGTGATGAAGGAATACTGGGGCAAACCCGAGGACACGGCGCAGGCACTGCGCAGCGGCTGGCTGCACTCGGGCGATGTCGGCAGGATGGACGACGAGGGTTACGTATTCATCGTCGACCGGGTCAAGGACATGATCAACGCGTCCGGCTTCAAGGTCTGGCCGGCCGAGGTGGAGCATTACCTCTATCAGATTCCGCAGATCAAGGAAGTTGCCGTATACGGCATCCCAGACGAACTCAAAGGCGAGAGCGTCTGTGCCGCGGTGGTGCTCAAGGACGGCGCCGAGCTGCATCCCGAAGAGGTCATCGATTGGTGCAGGGAAAAGCTCGCCGCCTACAAGACCCCGGCGCGCGTCGACATCCTCAGTGAGCTTCCCAAGAGCGCGACCGGCAAGATCCTCAAGCGCATGCTGCGCCAGTCGCAGCAATAGCAAACTCCGACGCTGTCATCCCGAGCGAAGCGAGGGATCTGCTTTTTGTTCCTACCGGAGAATACCTAAACGGGGAGCCTATAGCCTTCTTCCCGCAACAGTTGCAAACAGGCTGCCACAATCCGCTCATCGTAGAGTTTGCCGCTTTGCTCTTCGACTTCTTTCAGGGCCACGTCGATCCCGAGGCTGGCACGATAGGGGCGGTGAGACGCAATCGCTTCCACCGTGTCTGCAACCGCGAGGATACGTGCATTAAGAAGAATCTCTTCGCCTCTTAGTTTCTGCGGATAACCACTGCCATTCATGCGCTCGTGGTGCTGAAGTATGCTTTGCGCGATCGGCCAGGGAAATGGTACGGATTTCAGTATGTCGTATCCCACCTGTGCATGGGCTTTGATCATTTCGTATTCAAGCCCGCTTAGCCGCCTTGGATTTGTCAGGATTTCCGCCGGGCACGCAATCTTACCGATGTCGTGGAGTAAGCCCGCGAGCTTCAATCCTTCGATGTCATCGTCCGATAAACCCAGCTTCTTTGCGATCGCCACTGCAAGCTCGCTTACCCGTACCTCATGTCCCGCCGTATACGGATCCCGTACTTCCACCATTGCCGCGACGGCACGAATGGTTCCGAGCATCGACTCCTGGATTTGCAAGCGGTAGCGCCTTTCGCTTTTCTCCGCCGTCTTTCGCTCGGTGATGTCTTGAAGGAGTCCGATTATTGCCGGCCGCCCCTCGTGAAGCGCGAAGGCCCCGGACGCGCCGACCTGTATTTCGCTTCCATCAGGGTATCGCACTGCGAATTCCAGACTTGCGCTTCGTACGGCACCGCTAGCGAGTCGGCGCAGGTGGCCTCCTACTCTGTCACGATCCGGCTCGGCGACCCAACGCAATGGGTCCGTGCCAATGATCTCCGCAGCAGTACTTTGGCCGAGTATTTCCGCACCGCGCGGGTTGGTATAGACAATCTTCCCGTCTTGAATGATGTAGATTCCCGAGATTGTCTGCTCGACCAAACCCTGAAACTTTTCCGCTGCCGCACGCGCGTCCATCTCCGCCTGCTTACGCGCCGCTTCGCGTGCGAAATTTTCCAATGCAAATGAAACGTCTTGCGCCATTTCGTCCAAGGTAGGCAAGAGGTCATCGGTAAAGAATCCGACCGCCGCCGAGTAAAGACCGATCACCCCCACGACTTCTCCTCCCACCCGGATAGGGAACGCCGCCATAGATCGAATCTGTGCCGTCTTTGCCGCCTCGCGCCACGGTGCTGCACTGGGTTCATTGAGGAAATCGTTGGCGATAACGCGCTGCCCAGACCGGATTGCGTTACCTGTAGGACCGCGTCCAATGTTCTCATCCGGGGACGCGGATATTCTGACCACGCCGAGATATCCGAATCCTTCTCCGTGAACTGCCTGCGGCACGACCTGGCCAGTCTTCCGGTCGACAAGCCCGACCCAGGCGCAGCGAAAGTGGCCATGCACCACCGCGATCCGGCATATTTCCCGGAACAAATCTTCACGATTTGCTACCCGGACAATCGTCTGATTAGACTGCGACAGCATGTCGTAGAGGTCTTTTTGATGTGTCAAGGCCACCGCTGCCTGTTTGCGCTCCGTGATATTCTCGAACACGGCGGCAAAGTGACCGGCCTCAGGCTGATATACCGAGATCGAAAACCAGATTTGCAGAGGTTCAACCCAGGTTTCAAATTGTATTGGCCTGCCGCTAACTGCCACCCCGCCATACCGTTCAAACAACTCCGGATTGGACTCGCGTATCCCCGGAATGACCTCGGTCACCTTCTTGCCGGCAACATCCTTTAGCCCCGTCAGACGCTCAAACGCATCGTTCACTTCCAAATACACCCAGTCACTCGCCTTGCCGTCCTCAAAAAGCATTCGGCAGTAGGCAAATCCATTGAACATGTTCGCGAAGAGGTTTCGGTAACGGCCTTCGCTTTGGCGCGCGGCTTCTTCTGCCTGCTTGCGCTCGGACACGTCACGCACATTGACAACGATCCCGGCAATCGTCGGATCATCGAGCGCATTACTCACAACGGGCTCGGCGTACAGCCAACTGCCGTCCTTTCGCAGGAAACGCCTCTCCGGAAAATGTAAGGGCTCTCTTGTTTGCAGGGCGACCGCGAAATCCTTGACGTTGGCTTCGATATCAGCGGGATATACGAACTCGAAAAAGCTGCGCCCCACCAGTTCCGACGCTTCATATCCGAACATCGGCTTGATTGCCGGACTCGCATACTTGATTGCGCCCGTCGAATCCAGAATCACAATCAGATCGCTTGCGTTTTCCACCAATGCGTTCGACCGCGTCAGCTGTTCCCGCGTGATGCGATCCAGAACGACCTTTGCCTCGAGCATACGGTTGAATTCGCTCGCGACGGCCTGAACTTCCAATGAACCCGCCGGTTCCAGAGCGACGTTCAAATCACCTTCCCGGATCGCGCGCGTCGCGGCTTCCAGCTTTCTGACAGGCAGGGCGATCTTCCGGCTGATGACCAGTGCCACAAATATGACGCCGGCGAAGGCGAGGACCGCGACGATCGTCGCAAGCGTCGCCCTGCGATAGGACGCCGCCATTACTTGAGCCCTGGGTACACCGAGCACCACAACCCAGTCAGTGCCGGGCACCTTCGCCGCCGCGCGCAGACGGTAAATTCCATCTACGCC
>JBJKQX010000173.1:0-3843 GCA_046704965.1 Binataceae bacterium (SeqCode) | reverse complement strand
TGTACCTGCTCGGACGACCGATTATCGGGCACGTGACGGCCTCGAAGACCGGCCATTCCGACAATCTTGCCCTGATAAAAGCTGTCGAGCGGTCGCTTCACTCGTAGGGCGCCGTCGGTATCCTGTCAGCGATGGAACTGCAGGGCAAAGTCGCGATCGTAACCGGCGCCGGCCGTCGGGTCGGCAGGGCGATAGCTCTCGCCTTGGCTTCGCGTGGCGCACAAATTGCGGTCCATTACCGAAGTTCAACGGCGGAAGCTGAAGCGGTCGCGGCCGGGATCGTCTCGGACGGCGGCAGAGCGCATCCGTACAGACCCGATCTCGCGAAAGTGTCCGACATCGAGACCATGGTCGCGCAGGTGCTCGAAACGTTCGGACGAGTCGACGTCCTGGTCAATTCTGCTTCCGTCTTTTTCCGGCGAAAATTCGAAGACATAACCGAAGAGGATTGGAACCAGAACCTCGACACCAATTTGAAGGCGCCGTTCTTCCTGTCGAAATTCGCGGGGCTTGCGATGCGGCGTCAGGGGGCGGGAAAAATAGTCAATATCGGCGATTGGGCCGGAACCAGACCGTATCGCAACTATCTGCCGTACACGGTGTCCAAGACCGGTATCGTCGGCTTGACCCGCGTGCTCGCCAAGGAGTTGTCTCCCGAGGTGCAGGTCAACTGCGTCGCGCTCGGACCCGTGCTCGCTCCCGAGGATTACGACGAAAGCGAAATCGGAAAGCTGGTCGAGGGCACGCTGGTGAAGCGGATGGGTTCGCCCGACGACGTCGCCCGCGCGGTGCTGTTCTTCTGCGAAGGGACCGATTTCGCGACCGGCGCGACCCTGATGCTCGACGGCGGACGTCTTCTGGCATAAGTAAGTATCCGGTCCCGGTAGTCAAAAAGTGCCTGCAAGCCAGTTTCGTATCTCTGCAATTCGCTCGCGAGTCGCGGTTCTTGCCAGCGGCGGCCTTGACAGCTCGGTGATGCTGGCCGAGTTTGCGCGCCGCCGCCGTCATGTTTTTCCCGTTTACGTCAGGGCAGGTCTCCAATGGGAAGCGGAAGAGCTGAAGGTTCTCGAACGCTTCGTGAAGGCGCTCAAGCTCCCGAACATCGAAAAGGTTGCCGTGCTTGAATTGCCCGCAGCCGACGTTGCACCGCGCCATTGGAGCGTCACCGGCGCTGACGTCCCCGGATACGACGCTGCCGTCTCGTCGAACTATATTCCCGGCAGAAATCTCAGCCTGCTGACCAAGGCGTCCGTGTTTTGCGCCGCGAACCGAATCGGCGAACTTGCGCTCGCGCCGCTCGACGACAATCCCTTCCCCGACGCGCGTCCGGAATTTTTCCGTTCCTTCGAGCAGACGGCCGAACTGGGCCTTGGACTCAAGCTTCGTGTCGTTTCGCCGTACACGTCGTTCAGCAAGGCGCAGGTCATAAAGCGGGGCCGGGCGCTGCCGCTCGAACTCACGCTTTCATGCGCGCAGCCGCAGGGGTCGATTCATTGCGGCGCGTGCACCAAGTGCGCTGAGCGTATCGAGGGATTTCGCAAGGCTCGCATCCCGGACCCGACGCGTTACGCGCAGCGCCCGCCGTCATGATGCAGATCTTCGGGCCATCGCTCGACGAACGGGTTCCGTCGGTTCATCCGAGGGGAACGGGAGCGCGTTCGTAATCGGTTTTGCACGGAGGACCGGGGGCAAAGAAATGCTCGACGCGACCCGGCTCCCTGCCCATGAATATCAAGCTCGACGATCGTGTCCCGTAGCCGTCCATATGAAGGCACAGGGCGTTGGAGCGGCCGTTTCGTGGATCGAGCTGGGTGCGATGGTCCGAGAGAAGCCGGGCGAGTTGCGCGCGATGGGCCACGGGATCGTGAAGAAACCCGGGGTCTGAACCGAGACGCGCGAAACCCTCATACGAGGCGCTGATTTTGGGACATTCGAAATCGTTTACGTTGAGGTTGGTGAGCAGATGAAGCCCCGGGTCGAGCGCGACAATTTCTATCCGTTCGTCGCGATTGTACGCGACGTAAGTCTCGTCGCGCGACGCGATCAGCAGGTTGAACGGGTTGTAATCGCCGCCTGATTGCCCACCGACGAAGCGTGCAGCCTCGCGAGCCCGGTCAAACTTGAGCGCGTCGAGACATAGCAGCCCCCGTGAACGCCGGGTCGGATCGGGATTGTCGGCGCGACGGTTCAAAAGTCCCGCGACCAGGCCGTGCTGGTTGATTCCGAGCCAGGTGCCACCGGCGCGCAGGTCCTTGCCGCCGATAATACGCGGTTCGTCGTTGAGCTTTGTCGGCGCGTCGGCGCGACGGTCGAGAAACTCGTCCCGGTTCGCGGCGATTATCACCGGGTACTCGTCGCTCATGCGAAAGTAGATAGCAAGCGTGCACATCGTTCGGTCTTCGTCCGCTGTCCCCGGCCTCGATGCTCAGGTTTTTCTCGTCACGTGTTCAGCCGGGAATCTCTTCATACTTGGCAGGAGCAGGCCTCCGCGCACAAGTCCGCCGCGCGGACACTGTTTCACTGTTTCACTGTTTCGCTGTTTCGATCCGCGAGGCGGCCGCGATGCCTTCGCGATGGGCGCGGTGGCACAATATGGATAGGAAGCGACGTTCGAATGGCCGATGCGCGACGGCGAGGAGGTCGCGATGACGGACCGTGAACACTACGACATCGTGGTAATCGGCGCTGGTATTATCGGAAGCGCACTCGCGATGGCGCTCGCCGAGCGGCGCAAAAGAGTCCTCGTAATCGACATCGATCTTTCGGGCCGTCTTAGTTCGAGCGAAAAGAACGCCGGCGGGGTACGCGCGACGTGGTGGCAACCCGTCAATATCGTTCTGTGCCGCGCGTCGATCCGCTACTACGAATCGATCGCTTCCGAGGTCGGCTTTCGCCAGAAAGGCTATCTCTGGCTCTACGACGCGGACACTTGGCCCAAGGCGCTCGACCGCATCGAGATGCAACGCCGCCTGGGCCATCCGATAGAAACGCTCTCGCCCGCCGACGTTCATGAACGGGTTCCCGAGATTGACCGGCTCGACGGAATTGCCGGAGCGACTTTCTCGCCTCGCGACGGCCTTATCAACCCGAATCTCCTCAAAAACCATTATCGCGACCGCTCGAAGGCGCTGGGCGTGGAATATCTCGATCGCGTCTATATCTATGCAATCAGGGCTGACGGGCGAACGGGGGTGACGCTCGAATGCTGGCAGGGTGACGGGCCGCTCTCAGATGCCGCCCTGATGCGCATGATGACCGAGGACGGTCCGGGCGAGGCTGAAACCGGGCATCTGAGGAAGCTCCATGCCGAGGCTATCGTGGTCGCGGGCGGCGCATGGTCGGACAACGTGCTGAAGCTGCTCGGACTTCAAAACTTCAGCGAACCGCTCCGCCGCCAGATATGCGTGGTCGACAATCGCGCGACCGATCTTCACGAGTACGGAATGATCGTTGACACCTCGGGCGCGTACTTCCACAACGAGGGTCAGCATATCCTCGTCGGCTACTCGATGCCCGACGAACGGCCGGGACATCATTTCGTATACGACGGCGAAGAGTTCTACCAACGCGAGATTTGGCCGCGGCTGTACGCACGGATGTCGTGCTGCGAGCGGTTGCGGCACGTAACCGGATGGGCCGGGCTCTATTCCGTCACGCCCGACCGCAGCGCAATCGTGGGCCTCGGCGCTCCGGGCGTGTACGAAGCTCACTCGTTTTCGGGGCGCGGCGTGATGCAGTCCTACGGGGCGGCGCAAGCGCTCGCGACTCTGATCGTCGAAGGGCGCTATCACGACGATCTCGACGCGTCGGCGGTTTCCCGCGAGCGGTTCGGGCGCGACCAGT
>JBJKQX010000172.1:0-4268 GCA_046704965.1 Binataceae bacterium (SeqCode) | reverse complement strand
GGTTTGCAGTAACAATCGGATGCATCCGGCGGCGCCCCGTACGCGATGAGTCGCGGGGCTCGACGGATGTGGTTCTGCGAGTTGACCGTTCCAGGGGGCAACATCAATGGTTGGCCGGCGGTACACCGTAGGTCGCGCCAGGAATTGCGACCTGCCGATTGCAGATGACTCGGTTAGCCGCGTCCACGCGGAACTCTGGTTTGTCGACAGCGACAGCTTGCGTATCCGCGACCTCGGAAGCCAGAACGGCACGCGAATCATACGCCAGGGACGCGAGTTCGTCCTGGGCGAAGAGACGGCGGTGTCGGGCGATCAAATCTGCTTCGGCGAGGTCAAAATCTCCGCGAGCGACGTGATCAACGCGTTGCGCAGCAGCGCGGCCGCTCCAGCTCCTTCTCGAACCGACGACACTCCTCGTCCCGCTTCGCCCAACCCCGCCGCGCCCGGTGCCTCCAGCCGCGCAAGCCTGGTGCGATGCGTATGCGGAGCAATCAAACCGCGCACCGGCGCGTGTCCGGTATGCGGAGAATAACGACGATACCGAGTCAGGAGAAAATCCTTCGATGAGCAATCCGCAGCAAACCCCACCGGTTCCATCCCCGTCTCCGCGCTCACCCGGACCGGGCGCGGCCAGGCCGCCGGGTTCGCCGGAGCAGCCGAGCTTTTGGAGTTCGTTGTGGGAGCTACCGGACCGGCGAACGGTCATGATGCTCTCTATCGGCGCCGCGATCGCCTTCATCATCCTCTTGACCGTGATCTTTCCGAAAGACAGCTATGGCGCTGAGATCCTGACCGACCATAGCCGCTTTTCGCACTTTCCCTACCCCTTCACGATCCAAAACCTGGAACACATCCTGTTCTTCATTGGATTGGGAGAACTGTTCGTGCGATGGCGTGTCGCGGAGCGTGAGCATGGCTTCCTCGGGATGCGGTTGCTTCCGGAGGACCAACAGACCGTGCTGCAGCAGGCCGACCTCGGCCCGATCCGGCGCCGAGTCGCGACACTGTTCGATCACGAAAATGGAATCCTGCCGTCTTTGGTCGATCTCTCGATTCTCCAGTTCCAATCCGGCCGTTCAATTGATCAGGTGGTGTCGGTGATGAATTCGAGCCTTGAGCTGATCGAGCATCGTGTCGATCTTCGCTACGGGCTCATCCGGTATATCGCCTGGCTGGTGCCGACGGTCGGATTCATCGGCACCGTAATCGGCCTTGGTGGCTCGCTCGCGCTGGTGCCCAAGACCGGTAATCTCTCGATTTACACCGTCGCGCATGCGCTCTCGCTGGGATTCAATTGCACGATGGTCGCGCTGATGGAGAGCGCCATCATGGTCTTCTGTCTCCACCTGGCGCAGGAAAGGGAAGAAACCGCGCTCAATCTGGCGGGTAGTTATACACTGCGCAATCTGATTAATCGGCTGTACGAGGGTCCGCGATGAAGCCGCGCAAGCGGGACATGGAGATCTTCAACATGTCGGTGCTTGACCTGCTCACAGGCGCCCTAGGAGCATTCTGCTTCCTCACCCTCTCCCTGTTTCCATACTATTACCTGTCGCACGGGGCCTCCGCCGCCGAGATCAAAGCCGCCCGGCAACTGGCAGCCCGGAGCAAGAAGGTTCATAACGAAATCGGACAGGCTGCGCCGGGGTCCAACGGGATGCCGCCGTTCGCGGTCGGAAATCTTTACTCAATAAACCCGCAGAACCAACCCTGCGCCTCGTTCCAAATCACGAACTATACCGGGCCCGGTGGCGACGCCAGCATCAAGATGTTGCCAGCGGGTATTCATAACGGTTACAGCACGTTCGCCGAGTTCTTCATGCTTGCGCCCGGAAAATATCGAATCACAATGACGGCCTATGCCAATACGTTGCCCTGTAGGTTGCACATCGTCGAGTATGGAAAAACAGGCAGTCCGGACTCGTTTGTCAATCTGACCAGCAACCCGCATCGGATCACAATGAGCACCGAGGCCAAAGGGGAGGATTTGGCGTTTGCCAAGGTGTTCAAGCCCTGATTTTGTGCGTCGGTTCTTGAAATGCGCGGCGCGACAATAGACGTCCCATGAAACCTCGAAACCGCGAAGTCAACATTTTCAATATGTCCGTGCTGGATTTGTTGACGGGCGCGATGGGCGCGTTCTGTTTCTTGACGCTCGCCCTGTTTCCCTCCTATTTCAAAGCCCGCAAGGCTGGTCTCGTCCCGAAAAGGCCCGCGGCGGTCAGCAAGGGAAAAAGTCTGAAACAAGAGATCGAAGCAGAAAAGAAAGCCGGCAAGCAGATGCCTCCGTTTGCTCTGCTGGAGCTAGAAGCGAACAACGAACAGAATCAGTACTGCGCTGCGCTCCAAATCACCTCAGTGACCGTCCCGCCCGGCGCGCCCGGAATGGGCTTTCGCGTCGAGACTCCCGACCCCAGTGGCGGCGTTTGGGATTATCAGCTATTCGCGCTCCGCACCGGTCAATATCACGTGGTTGTCAACGCCACACCCACGAAGCCGAACTGCACGGTTTCGCTGACCGTGGAGAACTACCAGGTTCGCACGATCAACCACAAAATCACCGCGCCAGGGCCCGTTCACTTCGACTTCCAAATCACTGGTGACGACTTTCCGTCCAGTCTGTTCGATTGAGGATGATTCATGGCGATGATTCGATGCCCGCACGGTCACTTCTACGACTCTTCCAAACACAGCTCATGCCCGTATTGTGGCGTCGGCGAGGACTTCGGCGAAGGCAAAACCCGTCGCGTTCCATCACCCGCGCAATCTCCCGCCGCGCCCGCTGCGCCACGTCCGCCGGCCGCGCCGATTCAGGAGCCCGGCGTTACACGCGCCGTGTTTCGCGACGCCGCGACCGGAATCAGCCCCGTGGTCGGATGGCTGGTTTGCGTGGAAGGACCTGATCGCGGGCGCGACTATCGCCTTCACGGCGAAAAGAATTTCATCGGGCGAAGCAACGCGATGGACGTCGCGATCGCGGGCGACGACAGCGTATCGCGCGACAAGCATGCATCGGTCGCATTTGATCCCAAAAAGCGCACCTTCTGGCTTTTGCCGGGCGAAGCTTCCGGCCTCGTTTATCTCAATGACCAGCTCGTTAACACACCTGAGCAGTTGAAGGCGCGCGACGTGATAGAGCTTGGCAAGACCAAGCTGCTGTTCTGGCCGTTCTGTGACGATAAGTTTCAATGGGAGTAGCGGCCTGGTATGCCTGCCGGGTAACGCGCAGGCGATCGGGAGCCGCCACGAGCAGCAGGATTCTTTCGGGTTTTCGGACCCGCAAGATCGCGTGTTCCTGGCGCACGGCGGATTGCTTGCAGTCGTCGCCGACGGGATGGGCGGCATGGAGCACGGCGGCGAAGCGAGCCGGATAGCGGTTCGCGCGTTCCTGGAAGCCTACGGCGCGAAGACGCCCGACGAGTCGGTGAAACGCGCTCTTTACCGCGCGATCGAGACCTCCGACCGTGCGGTGTTCGACTTCGCGGCGTCCGCGAGCCTGGAACGCGACGTCGGTTCCACACTGGTCGCGGCGGTATTCATCGACGATGGCCTCCAGTGGATCTCCGCGGGAGACAGCGCTCTTTACCTGCGCCGCGCGCCGGACCTCACCCTGATGACGCATCCCCATACGCTTGGATCGCGGCTCGAGAAGCTGGTGGCGAGCGGGCAGCTATCCGTCGAAGCTGCACGGATCGATCCCGACCGCGACGCGCTGACCAGCTATATCGGCGCCGGCGGGTTGCCGGAAATCGACGCGAGTGCAGCGCCGTCGCCGCTTGTCGCGGGCGACTGCGTATTGCTGTGTTCGGACGGACTGTATCGCGCGCTTAGCGCGGAAGACATCGGCGATACTCTTGACCGCGCACGGACCGGGCAGGACGCAAGCGAGTCGCTGGTCGAGCGCGCCATCAGCAGGAATCTGCCGCATCAAGACAATATCACGGCGCTGTGCATAGTCATTGCCCAGGCCGATTCACCGGCGAGGTAGTATCAAGTGGAAGATTTGGCACGCTTGTGCATGGGTTGCATGAACTCGCGTGGCGACGCCGCGGTCTGCCCGACCTGCGGCTTCGACGAGAACAGCCCGCCGCAGGTCGCGATGATGCTGCCGCTGCGTACCATGCTCAATGACCAGTACCTGGTGGGACGCGCGCTTGGCGCCGGCGGTTTCGCAATTACCTATCTTGCCTGGGACACCCGGCTTGCCCGCCGCGTAGCGATCAAAGAGTACATGCCGACGGGTCTCGCGAGTCGAGCCGGTGCAACCT
>JBJKQX010000171.1:0-5865 GCA_046704965.1 Binataceae bacterium (SeqCode) | reverse complement strand
CTCCTCGCCAAACTCCTTGAGAAGCTGTCAACGTCTATGAGGTCGCGGCATCCGACGGTGCCAAGGCGCGGCGCGGGCCGGTTTCCGGCAGGAAGTACATCGCGACTATCGGCAAAGTCTGAAAGGCGAGAAAAATCAGCATCACGTCCTTGAGTCCGATCGCCGACGCTATCGCTCCGCCCATGAACGGTGCGACAAAGGCGGCTCCGTAACCCACCGACCATACGAAGGCGAGGGCAGTGCCCATTCTTTCGGGCGTCATTCCGGGCAGTTCCATCACCAGCGTCACGACCGGAGCAAGCGACCCGGCCGCGCCGATTCCGACCAGAACCAGCGAGAACGTAATCCATCCCTCGCTCGGCAGAAGTATCGCGCCCAAGGCTCCGACCAGAGTGAGAAGCGCGATCGGCCAGGTGAACGGCTTGCGCAATCCGGTCATGCCGGTGAGGATCCCGCCGCCGGCGGCGGCGAAGATTCCCGCGAACGGGAGCACCGAGGTGAGCGTCGCTGCCTGAGCGAGCCCCATTCCCCGATATTCGCGGAAATATTGCGGCAGGAATGCCGAGTAAAGCTGGAACACCCACATCCCGCCGAAGAGTCCGAGCGCGACCAACAGGATGTTACGCATCCGTATCACTTCGCCGAGAATCGAGCGCCGTTCACTTCCCGACGGACTCGAAGTTACTGCTTCAAGCACAGGATTGCTGCGTTCACGGCCGAAGATGGTCCACAGCAGGGCCACTATCAGGCATACCACTCCGTAGTAGCGAAGCACCGCGCCCCATGACGACCCCGCAACCAGATAGAGCCTTGCCGTGACGGCATAGACGACGGTCAGCCCGACGTACGAGCAGAGCGCATTGAACATGTTGATGTACGGCCACTCGCGATCGCTGAACCATTCCATCACCAGCGTTCCCGGCGGCGCGACCAGCAGTCCGAATCCGACGCCTTCGGCCACGCGCCACATCAGCAGTTCGACGAAGCTCCGGCTGTACCCGCTCAGGAACTGCGCGATCGCCATTATCCATAGGCCGAGCAGAAGTGAACGGAGCGCGCCCATCCGCTCCATGACGACCGCGCCCAGCATCGAGAAGATCGCGATGCAAAGCGCGATTATCGAGATGACCAGCCCCGCTCTGCCGAGCGAAATCCGGAGGCTCTGCATGATGGGGCCGAGGATCGGCGCCGGCGCCAGCCAGATTAGCGTCTGGCAAATCAGGGTGAGGAAAAGCAGGACCTCTATCACCCATCGGTAAGAGGAGGAAGGTGGTGTTTCAAGCATCTATGGCGCGGTTCCCATCGGAATATTACTTAAATCGGCGCGCGCACGGAGCCGAGGGGCTTGCCGTTCGCACGGTTCGATGGATGCCGTTTCGTCGTGGCAGCGTCAACCCGAGGCGTAAACTCATTCGTCAGTCAGCTCAGGCGTACTTCACCACTGGCCCATCTGACATACCCGAGCATACCAATCAGATACACCGCTGCGATTACATAGAAGACGGCAGCGAAAGATCCGGTCGCTTTCAGGATGAAACCGGCGGCGGCGACTCCCACGATTCCCGGTACCGTTGCGATGGTGTTAGAGACGCCCATCAGGACACCCGCGTAACGAGGCCCCACGTCGAGATGATTCACGCCGTACGCCGCAAGACCGACACTGTTGAAGGCGGCCGAAACCGTGACCAATGCAATCGCGGCCCATGGCGACGACATCGCGGGCAGCGCGATGAGCGGAATTGCGCCGCCCAGGAATGAGGCGGACTGAAGAATTTTGCGCACGGTTCCGACCGGAACTCCGCGCCATCGCATCCAGTCCGCCGCCCATCCCGCGCCGTTGCTCGCCGCGAAAGTCGCGAACCAGGGGACAATCGCGTAAATTCCCACGCGGGCGAGCGGTACATGGAAAGTCCGGTCGAGATAAGTGGGAAGCCACAGCAGCAGGATGTTGAAGCCGAAGTTGCTGCAGAAATGAGCGAGTACGATTGCCCATACTGCAGGTTCGCGAAAGATCCGTTTCCATGGTATCGCGACCGCGGCAGGCGCTTCAGGCCGTCCGGAAACGATCGCGGCAAGTTCCTCGGGCCGGATGCGCTCGGAATGCTCGGGCGTGTCATCAACGGTTACAAGCCAGGTTGCGACCCATAGAATTCCCAGCGCTCCCGACAGGTAAAAGAGCCACGGCCATCCGAGCGCGACGATAATGGGAGGGCTTACCAGCAGGGCCAGGACGGTACCCAGGTACATGCCGCTGAAGTTGAGCGAGATGACCCGCGAGCGTTCGCGCGCAAGGGTCCAGCGGGCGGTGATGCTGTGGATGGCCGGAAAGTTCACGCCCTCGCCGAGTCCAAGTACGAAGCGCGCGGCGAACAGCAGACCGAGGGTCGCGCTTGCGACCGGCGTAAGAATCGTGACAATCGACCAGACCGCGACTCCCAGGGCGAGCACCCGCCTGCCGCCGAAACGATCGGCCATCACACCGCCCGCAAGTTGAGGCCACAGGTAGCCCCAGAAAAAGGCCGACAGGATCAGCCCTTGAGCCGCTGCGTCGTAACCGAAGTCGTGAGCGAGAGGAATTATCGCAATGGAAATACTGACCCGGTCGACGTAACAAAGCACCGTGGCCAGAGAAAAAAGGCACACCACGGTGTAACGCCGCGGCCAGTAGTATCGCGGGACGGTTGGCTCGGAAATCGGGGCCGGCTTGTTCATCATCGGCCCGCGAAGCTTAGCCGGGAACGCACTTCACCGCCACCCGGCTGTCACGAGCGCGCCGGGTAGGCGGCGAGAAATATCGAGAGGAGAACCGACGGCCGATGCTAACGACCGAGCGCCTGACGGATGGTCGTGAGGATGTAGACGAAGTCACGCGGCGAACGGACATCGCCCATCAGGGCAACTCGCGAAAGCATCTCCATTTCTTCAGTACTTATGTTGTGGATACGGCGCATCTGTTCGCTGTGGCGAAACTCTTCCCACGCCGAATTATCCGCCGTCTCTTCCTCGGGCGTAAGCAAAGCCTGGGCGCGCGGGTTGGCAAGAAAAAACAGTTCCCTGCGATCCAGACCAAGAACTTCCGCCAGCCGCGAGACGATCTTGTCCGACGGGTGCCTTTTGCCGGACTCCAGATGTCCGACGTAGGGGGTGGACGTTTTGATCCGCCGAGCTACGTCCTCCTGCGTGAGGTCGAGTTGTCGTCGGCGGTCGCGAATCACCTGCCCGAAAGTGCGCTCTTTGTTGCGGGCCATGATATTTCTCCTTCCTCCTCCTTGGGGAAAGGCTTACCAACAATCTGTCAGAATCAACGAACCTACAAACAGTAAGTATCATCTGGGCGCCAAAAAGGCAAATCGCGATGTCAAGAATTATGCACGCGTCTCTGTGCGCCATTTAAAGGGTGAGGATCGCACATCAAGCGGGACTGTTTCGCAGGTGCAACACTGCAAGGGGCGTTTCGTTTTCGTCGCGCCCAGTCGCAATGAAAACGAATCAGTTGCCGTAGGGATCACGGCCGTGATTCAGGTACAGCGAGAATTCTCCCACGTCCGGAAGATCTCTCGGAGGGCTGCGGAATTTCTCGATCTCGCCCGCCTTGATGTCGTTGAGCGAGATCGTATCCTGGCCAAGCTTGCGTCCGTCGCTGGTGAAGTAATGGACCTCGATATCGATTGCCGTCGCGCGCGAACTCGTATTCTTCACGCTTCCCACCACGAAGACCTTCCCGTCCTTGTGCTCGAGGTGCTTCGCGAGAACGGTTACCGGCTGCACGTGGAAAAGCGAGTAAAGAACCAGCACCATGAACACGAACGAGGCTACGAGAATGGCAATCTTTCCCTTTTGCACAGCGCCCTCGTCGAAATCAATTTTCCTTTCAATACATTAGTAGGAGCGCGGAAGTCCCAGCACGTGCTCACTAATGGAATTAAGGACCATCTCCTGCGAAACTGGCGCAATCTTTAGAAGTCGGCACTCGCGGAAGTAACGTTCGACGTCGTAGTCGCGAACGTAACCGTATCCGCCCAGGGTTTGGACAGCGCGGTCGCAGGCCTCGAAAGCCGCGTCGGCGGCTCGAAGTTTCGCCGCGTTGGCTTCGGCACCGCAAGGTTTGCGATGGTCGAACAACCAGGCTGCCTTCAACATCATCATTTCGGCCGCTTCGAGCTTCGAGTACACGTCCGCCAGCGGATGGGCGATCGCCTGGTTCTGCCCTATCGCACGTCCGAACACTATTCGTTCCTTGGCGTACCTTACCGCTTTCGCAAGCGCGGCGCGTCCGATCCCGATACCCTCGGCGGCGACCAGGATACGCTCGGGGTTGAGCCCGTCGAGCAGCGAATGAAAGCCGCGTCCCTCGCCGCCGATCAAATCGGACGCCGGGACCTTGAGGTTGTCGATGAAGAGCAGATTGGTGTCGACCGCCTTGCGCCCGAGCTTGTGCAGTTCGCGCACTTCGACCGCCGACGGATCGATATCGGCGAAGAACAGGCTCATCCCGTCGGTCTTCTTCGTCACCTTCTCAAATGGCGTCGTGCGGGTGAGGATGAGCATCTTTTTCGACTCGCGCGCCTTGGTGGTGAAGACCTTGCGGCCGTTGAGAACGTAATAGTCGCCCTCGCGGCGGGCGAAGGTGCGGATGTGCGTGATGTCGTTGCCGGCGTCCGGCTCGGTAACCGAGAACGACACATGCATGTCGCCGCGGACCACCGGGGGCAGGAAGCGCTTCTTCTGCTCCTCGGTGCCGTGAAACACGATCGGGCTTACCCCGAAAATGGACAGATGGATCGCGCTTGCGGCGGACATCGCGCCGCCCGAGGCAGCCACCTCGCGCATCACCAGGGCGGCTTCAGTTACTCCGAGTCCGCTGCCCCCGTATTCCTCGGGAATCGCAACTCCCAGATATCCGGCCTTGGCAACAGCGTCGTAGAACTCGTAGGGGAATTCGCCGGTGTCGTCGTGCTCGCGCCAGTATTCGTCGTCAAAGTGCGAGGTAAGCGACCGTACCTGGCGAACGATCTCCTCCTGCGCCGATGTGAGTTCGAAATCCATGCTTCGGTCCTCGTCATTATCCGCCGTGTCCGGGCGCGCTCTCCACCGACGCCCCGACCCGGAGTTTGGGGACGCTGCGAAATCCAATTTGGAGTCAATATGCCGCGCCGCTTGGCAGATGCATCCTGTACAGGCGTCATCACATACCAGTTTTCTCCTTTCCTCAAGGCAAAAGCCGCATTTTTGGCCATCCGGCACCCGTTCCGTCGGCGGTACGGAACTTGATTAGGCCAAAGCCGCTATGACATCGGGCGCCGACCGAACCGGGCGGTGACAGGCTGATCTCGTAACTGGGAGGACGAAAAAACGTGAATATCAGAAGCCGAACCTTGGGCATCGTGGGGGCTGGCGCGATCATGTCCCTATGCATCGCCCTTTGCGGCAATGCGATCGCGGCCGGAGCGGACGCGTCGGCGGTTTCCAATGGAGCACAGGCAAGAATCGACCAACTGACCGGCCAGATCGAGCAGATGAGCCATGAGCAGGCCGAGCTGATGAAGGAAGTCCAGGCGCTCAAGAAGGAGGTCGCAGTACCTAAAAAGGCCGCGGGCAAGGCTGCAGTGGCTGCCGCAGGGCCGCCCACGCTGGGCCAGCGCGTCTCGACGCTGCAGGAAGACCTTGATAAGACGCGCAAGGATCTGTCCGAGAACCTGGGGATCAACATTCATGGCCTGGTTGACGCCGGCTACAACTACAACCTCAACAACCCCGGCGTTGCCAGTGTGTCGGGAAGCCATGTGAACCAGTTCCGTGCTTTCGACACCGACCCGAACAGTTTTGAGTTCCGCCAGTTCGAGTTCCGTATCGCGCGCACATCCG
>JBJKQX010000170.1:0-2966 GCA_046704965.1 Binataceae bacterium (SeqCode) | reverse complement strand
GATGGCTATCAGCGTGCGGGCTCCAAGAAGAAGTGGCTCAACATTCACGTGGGCCTGCACTTCGAGGCGTTCTACAGTCCGCAAGGCAATGCGCTTCAGAAGCGCTTCCTGGATCATTTCTGCAAGGGAATCGACAACGGCTGGGAAAGGGAGCCACGCTTCAAGTACGTCGCGCGCAATCCCCACGGGAATTCCGAGCGCAGCGCCACCGACTTCCCCGTGCCGGGTACCCGCTGGACCCGATATTTCCTCGATGCGAAAAGCGGGACGATGAGTCTACGCCGGCCAGGCGTGAAGTCCTCTGCCAGCTATCGTGCGCTGGCGAGCGCCGGGGTCAGCTTCACCACGGCGCCCTTTGCGAGTGAAACCGAGATCACCGGTCCCGTGGCGGCGAGGCTGTGGGTAGCCTCCTCGACCGAAGACATGGATCTGTTCGTCACGCTCCGAGCGTTCGCACCCAACGGTAAGGAATTCACCTTCCAGGGCGCCGACGACCCTGCGGCACCCGTCACTCAAGGCTGGCTGCGAGTCTCGCAGCGCAAAGCGGATCCGGAGCGATCCCGCCCCGGGCAGCCGTGGCACACTCACGATGAATCCCAGAGGCTCACTCCCGGCGTCCTCTACCCCGTCGAGGTTGAGATCTGGCCGACCAACGTGGTCCTGCCTAAGGGCTATCGGCTCATGCTGGTCATCGAGGGCAAGGATTTTGAGAGGCCGGGTCCGCCCCCGATGGTGCGAGACGGCATCCCGTATGGCGGCTCAGGCTCTTACCTGCATACCGACCGCGATCCCGTGCTGTACGGTGGAAGCAATACCATCGTCACCGGTCCCTCCCATGACAGCCACCTGCTGTTGCCCATCATCCCTGCGAGCTGAGCGAACCGCGCGATGACAGTGTCCGAGCCCGCGTCACCCGCCGAACAGAAGTCGGGCTCGCAGCCAGCACAGCCGGGCGGCGTGTCACGCCGCAGCGTGCTGGCCGGTCTCGGTGCGGCGTCGGTACTTGCAGTCGCGGGCTCTTCGGTAAGGGCATGCGGGGCAGAAAAAAAGCTCTGGCGCATCGACGTGCACCATCACGTATCGCCCCCGGCATTCATTGCCAAGATCGTGGCGCTCAAGACGGGACAAACCCCGCTCATTGATTGGACGCCGCAGCAATCCATCGAAGACATGGACGCAGGCGGAGTCGAAACGGCCGTTCTATCGGTCAGCGAGCCGGGAGTGTGGTTCGGCGACAATGCGGCGGCACGTCACCTCGCGCGCAGCTGCAATGAATACACCGCGAGACTTGCAGCCGACCACCCCGGCCGCTTCGGCTCTTTTGCATCGGTGCCGCTGCCCGATATCGATGGCTCGCTGGCCGAGATCGCATATTCACTCGATGTCCTGCACGCCCAGGGCATCTGCTTGCTCACGAGCTACGCCGGCATGTACCTCGGCCATCCGGCATTCGATCCCGTCCTGAAGGAGCTCAATCGGCGCGGCACCACGGTATTCGTCCATCCGGTGAGGCCAAGTTGCTGTAGAAACGCCCTCAAGGACGTGCCTCCAACCATAATCGAGATGCCGACGGATACGACGCGCGCGATCGCAAATCTCCTCGTGCATGGCACCACGGCACGCTTCCCCCGCATTAACTTCATATTTTCTCACGCGGGTGGATCGCTGCCGATGCTCGCGATCCGAATACGCGATTTCATACTCTCCACCCGCGCGGCTGGCGCGCACCATCCCGACCCGATCAGCGAGATGCAACGCTTTCACTACGATACCGCGCAGGCATTCAATCCATATGCGCTTGCGGCACTCACACGGCTTGTGCCGATCAGTCAGATCGTCTTCGGCACCGATTTCCCATTCGTGACCGCCGAAAAGACAGAACGAGGCCTGAGCGATTTTGGCTTCTCTCCTAAGCAGCTGAGGCTCATCGGGCGCGACAACGCATTGGCAATATTGCCGACGCTGCGCGCGCTAATTCGGGCGTAACAAGACTGAAGTCGGAGCAGCGAATGTCGCTTTTCGCGGTTATCGGGCTTGACCGACCCGACTCCTTGAGTAAACGAAATGCCGCACTTCCTGCTCACCGAGCTTATCTAAAATCGCACGACGAGCGCATGCTGTTGGTTGGTCCACTCCGGGACAAAAGCGGAAACTCCTGCGGGTCGTTGTACGTTTTCGAAGCGGCGAGCTCGGATGAGATCCAGAAATGGCTCAGTCTGGAACCGTTCTTCAAGGCCGGTGTTTACGACACCTTACTGATTCGCCGCTTCGATCCGGTGATGACCCGGTTGCCATTGCGTGACTGGCTGGATGATGGCGGCTCGCCCAAATGAGGTTGAGTGACCGGTATGACGGAGGCTTCCACTACCATGAAATTACTGCGCTATGGACCTGCGGGCCGCGAACAGCCCGGGCTGCTCGACCAGCAAGGCACGATCCGCTCACTCACTGCCAAGATAAGCGACATCGGCCCGGAGCAGCTTTCGCCGGAGAGCCTGACGTGGCTGGCTAAAATTGATCCAGCGACGCTGCCCGCAGTACCGGCAAGGACGCGGCTCGCTGAGCCCTTTGCGGGCACTCGCAAGTTCCTCGCCATCGGACTCAACTTCGCGGACCACGCCGCAGAGTCGAATTTGCCGATCCCGAGCGAGCCGGTTGTTTTCAGCAAGGCGTTGAGCTGCATCCAGGGACCGAATGACGAGGTGATGCTGCCGAGGAATTCGAAGAAGGCCGACTGGGAAGTTGAGCTCGGGGTAGTGATCGGCGTGACGGCGCGCTACGTCGACGAGAGGGACGCTTTGAAGCACGTCGCCGGCTATGTCGTGGTGAACGATATCTCTGAACGGGAATATCAATTCGACCGCGGTGGTACCTGGGACAAGGGCAAGGGGGGCGATACGTTTGGCCCGGTTGGGCCGTGGCTTGTCACGCGTGATGAAGTCGGCGACGTGCAGAGCCTCGATATG
>JBJKQX010000169.1:0-3679 GCA_046704965.1 Binataceae bacterium (SeqCode) | reverse complement strand
TCGACAAAGCGCTCGGAGTCGGGACGGCTCATTACGTAGTCGTGGACGCGGCGGTCGAGACCCGTAAGCGACTTCAGTTCAGGGACAAAGAACGGATTCGGGATAAATCGGACGTCGAACATCAGGTCGAGGCCGACCGGGATTCCATACTTGTAGCCGAACGACACCACGGAGATCGCCATACGTTCCCCAGGCGCCGCGCCCTTTATCCACGCCGTGACCATCTCGCGAAGTTCGTGGACCGTGGTTGCGGTGGTGTCGATTACGCGGCTCGCCCGCTCGCGCATCTCGGCCAGCGCCTCGCGTTCCGAGCGGATACTGTCGGCAACACTGATTCCGCCCTGGCCCATCGGATGCGGCCTGCGGCTCTCGGAGTAACGACGGGCCAGAACTTCGTCGGAGGCGTCGAGGAAAAGAATCTCGGGTCTGGCTCCCTCGCGCTCAAGCCGCGAAAAGATAGTGGGCCATCGGGGGAAAAACAGCTTCTCGCGGGGATCGACTCCCAGCGCGAGACCGGCGAAATCCTTGCCGCTCTGCCCAACAAGGGTCACGACCGTGGGAGCGAGGCCAACCGGCAGATTATCGACGCAGTAGAAGCCGAGGTCCTCCAGCACCCGCATCGCGGAGGCGCGTCCCGAACCGGACACACCCGTGACGATTATCAGGCGCGGTTCCTGCCTCCGGCTGGTCTTGGGGCCGTCGCTGTTCGCCATCATCCGCCACCGCGCGCACATCGCTCCAGGCACCGGTGAGCTGACCGGAGCACTCAGAACTTGGCGTCTTCTTCCTTGATCAGGCTAAAAATTTCTTCGGCACCAGACGCTGCCCGCAGTTTCTCACGAAAAGACTCGTCCTTGAAAAGACGTGAGACACGCGCAAGCGCTTTAAGGTGGAGATTGGTTGAATCTTCGGGCGCTACGAGAAGGAAGAAGAGATGGGTCGGGTTGCCGTCGAGCGAATCGAAATCCACTCCTTCGGCATGACGGCCGAAAGCGCCGATAATTCTTTCCACTCTCGGGAGTTTACCGTGAGGTATGGCGATTCCGTCACCAATCGCGGTGGAACCCAGTCTCTCGCGCTCGCTCAAAACCGCCATCAGGTCGTCGATATGTATTTCGGGATGTCGCTCCGAGAGGCACTGCGCAAGCTCCGTAAGAATCTGGGCCTTGTCGTGCCCTTTCAGCTCGGGCATCACCATCTCTGGCGTCAGGAAATCGGTAATCTTCATCAGCAATAGTTCCGAAGTAGCTCCAGCTACCTTTCTACGGCTGGCGCACAGATATCAACCCCCGGCGGCGATTGGAGACTGCCGCGGTAAAAAAAATACTCCCCCCACCGACCCGACGGGTCACACGGCGCACGCTAAACTGGTTTGATCCGAGCTAGACGGGCTCGGGTTCTTCGACCGCCCCCGCGCCCAGAATCTCCGGAGCCGAGCGAGCGCGGGTCTTTTTCGCCGCTATCTTTTCCACATGGCTCTTGAGTTGACGGCCGACTTTGTCGGCGAGCAGATCGATCACGGCATAGAGGTCGCGGTTTTCTTCGACTGCCGTCGCGACCAGGCGACCGGACTTGAAAGTGACCTCTCCGCACTGGCGGTACTTGTCGACCGACAGAATAAGATTCGCCTCGCAAGGGCGCCTGACCACCTTGGCCACGTGAGCAAATTTCCGTTCCGCATACTGCCTGAGCGCATCGGTCGGATCCACGTGACGGAACGTCACGTTCACTTTGAGCTCCGGGGCCGCCAAACGTGCGACGCGTTTGGCCTTGCGTGCCACAGCCCGACTTCTTTTGCCCTTGCTTGGTTTGGTCGTCATGATACGTGATCTCTCAACCCTAACGTGCTAGCCGACCCGCTTACGGCTTGCAGACGGCAGAATTCCCAAAGCCTGCCGGTACTTCGCAACGGTGCGGCGAGCGATGTTAATGTTCTCGCGGCGCAGCATTTCTGCGATTGCCTGGTCGGACAGGGGATTGTTCGACCCCTCGGCGGCGACCAGTATTCGGATTTTCTCCTTCACCGTTTCGGCGCTCACGTCCTCACCCGTAGACGCCTTCACACCCGAGGTGAAAAAGAACTTGAGCTCGAAGATTCCCTGCGGGGTATGAGCGTACTTGTTGGCCGTGGCGCGGCTTATGGTTGACTCGTGCATCCCGATATCCTCGGCAACGTCCTTGAGCACGAGCGGCTTGAGCTGGCTTACTCCGTGGTCGAAGAAAGCCCGCTGGAACTTAACTATCGAACGAGCGACCTTGTAGATCGTCTGCTGGCGTTGGTAGATGGACTTGACCAGCCATTTGGCCGATCGCAGCCTCTCCTGAAGGTATTCGCGCGTCTCCGAACCGACATCGCCGTCGCTCATCACCCGCTGGTAATAGCCCGCAAGCCTGAGTCGCAGGACCGCGCTCTGGTTGAGCGTGACAACGTACTCGTTGCCCATCTTGTTGATGAACACGTCGGGAATGACGTAGGTCGGCTCCTCACCGCCGTAATCGCGGCCCGGCTTGGGCTCAAGCAGCGAAATGACCTTGGCCGCCTGCGCTATCGCCTCGATACCGACGCCGAGCAGCCTGGCGATTTCGTTGTACCGATGCTTTTCGAGCAGTTCGAGATGATCACGCAGAACATGGGTCGCCAGCGAGTCTTCCATCCCGAGACTCTTGAGCTGCAGGCACAGACACTCGCGTAAATCACGCGCGGCGACTCCCGGCGGGTCGAACTGCTGCACGCGCTTCAGCACCCGCTCCACGTTGCCGACTTCGGTTTCCAGCTGCTCCGCCAGCTCGGTGAGCGGAGTCTCCAGATAACCGTCGTCGTTCAGGTTGTAGATGATGGTCGCGGCGGTATGCTGGTCGGCTTCGTCCAGGCTTGAAAGCCTGAGCTGCCACATCAGGTGGTCTTCGAGCGAGGTTCGCGAGGTCAGAGTGTTCTCGAGCGTCTGGCGGCGCTCGTCGTCAGGATCTGCAGGTTCGCTCTCCTGCCAATTGTTCGAATAGCTCTCCATGTACTCACGCCAGTCGAGCTTTTCGAGACCATCCAGACGCTCCATCTCGACCGTGGCGTCACGCGCCTCGGTCTGAACCCCGTCGACGCGCTCTTCGACTCCGACCGTCTGCTCAATGTCGGTGCTCGGCGTTTCATCGGAACCCGATTTCTGCTCGGGCTGCTCCGCCAGCGGGTCGGCGTGCGAATCGGGATCGAACTCTTCGACCTCGTTGGTATTGCCGTTGTCGAGCGTAACCTCGGCGGGACTCTGGTCGAGCGGCTCAAGCATCGGGTTCTGCTCAAGCTCGGACTGGATCACCGTTTCGAGCTCGGGCAGTGAAAGCTGGAGAATTTTTATCGCCTGCTGGAGCTGCGGCGTCATCACCAGCTGCTGACGCAGCCGCAGATCCTGTCCAAGCTTTACTTCAAGCGCCATCGTTCAGCTCAAAAACCTACGGGTTCCCCGCAGCTACATTATCAGTCCTTTGCGACTGTTTAGGGAAGATCACCGCATGAGCATTTTCGACCACGCTCTTTCCGGTGTCGAGATGGACCGTGATCTTTGAACCGGTTATCTGGTCGTTCCCGTCATGAACTACCGGACTGCCGGTCATCACCACCGTATGCGTGACCTGGTTCATCACCGCGTGATCACCGGTGACCCATCGGGTACCTTCGCTAAGTCTGACG
>JBJKQX010000168.1:0-6557 GCA_046704965.1 Binataceae bacterium (SeqCode) | reverse complement strand
ACAGGCCTTGGGGTATCGCGCAGGCAACATCCTACCGGCGGGACGTCCGGCCCCGGGGCTTTCCACGAAGATGGGTATTTTTCGGCGATCGTCTCTGACGGGTCGCGAAGTCCGCCAATCGATCATTACGACGCGGGCGTGGAAACCGCGCGGGTCAGGTCGCCGAAACGCCGCCGTCCACCATGTAAACACCGCCGGTGCAGTAGCGGCTCTGGTCCGACGCGAGAAACAGCATCACGTCCGCGACCTCCTCCGGGTGGCCGTACCGTCCCATCGGAAGCGCGCTCTGCAGTTGCTCCTTGGCCTGGCCGGAATGGCCCGGCGCGAACTGCTCCTCGAGCGAGCGCATCATCCGCGTCTCAATCGGTGCGGGATTGACCGTGTTGACGCGAATCTTGAGCGGCGCGCATTCGAGCGCCGCCGTGCGCATCATCCCGATCACGGCGTGCTTGCTCGTCGCGTATGCCGATACATTGGCATAGCCGTGGATGCCGGCAGTCGACGAAGTAATCACGATGCTGCCGCCAGCTTTCGCCATCACCGGAATCACATGCTTCAGTCCCAGCCACACGCCGCGAACGTTGACAGCGATGACGCGGTCGAAGACGTCGAGCGGATATTCGGGGATCGGTTTGACGTTACCCTCGGTGCCGGCGTTGGCGAGATAGACATCGATCCGGCCGTAGCGTTCGACCGCGGTATTCACGTACCGCTGTGTGTCCTCATCGCTCGTCACGTCAGCGCATACCCAGCTCGCGTGATTCTCGCCAACCGCCTTCACGCAATCGCGCAAGGAACGTTCGTCGACATCGACCAGCAGCACCTTTGCGCCTTCTTCGACGAAACGTTTGGCGGCTGCACGGCCGATTCCGCCCGAACCGCCCGTGATTACAGCGATGCGATTATCGAGCCTGCCCATTTTCTGAACCCTCCCGGTGTCAGTCAGCGATGAGCTCGCGGCGTTCGGCAATCCCGTCATCAGCCGGCATTCGGCAGACTTCGCGCAGAACGCTGAGGGCTCTCATCCTCAAATGTCATCCTCTCAACACACGGACGCTAGTGCCGTCCTGGACGATTTGCGTCCAGGACGCTATAGCCCGCTCCTCGGCGAACGTCCGGCCATCAGCGCTGCTGCTCTTACCCAGGCGTTTCAGTTTCGATTCGCCGAGCGGGTGATAGGGCATCAGGTTGATTTCCACCAGGTGTTTCAACGAATTGGCGATGCTGGCTATAGCACGGAGGTGCTCATCGCGATCGTTAAGGCCGGGAATGATCGGACAGCGGAGGCTGATCGCTGCGCCGGCGTTGTCCAGCACGCGGAGGCTGTCGAGAATGGGCTGCAACGGAACGCCGGTATATTCCTTATGGCGGACGGGATCGGTTTCCTTGAGGTCGTAAAGGAATAGGTCGACCAACGGCAGCAACTCGAAATAACGCTTGCTGGAAGCAAAACCGCAGGTGTCGAGACAGGTATGTAAATTGTAGGTCTTCGCCGCTTGAAGCAATGCGCGAGTGAACGCGAACTGCACCATCGGTTCGCCGCCGGAAATGGTCATGCCTCCGCCCGAAGTGGCGTAAAACGGCTCGTCCCTGCGGACTTCATCGAGTACTTCGGCAACACCCATCCTTTTGCCGATCATGGAATTGGCGCCGGCGTAACACTGTTCGGCACATTTGCCGCAGCGGATGCATTTCGAACGATCAAAGATATGTTGTCCATTTTCCCACCGTCGGCCGCCCTTCGGGCAATTGTCGAAACACCACCCGCAAGCGATGCATTTTTCCGGCGTGAACGACACCTCTGGCCGCCTCTCTTGAGACTCAGGATTGTGGCACCAGAGGCATCGCAGCGGACATCCCTTGAGAAACACCGTCGTCCGAATGCCCGGACCGTCATGGATGGCGAACTTCTTGATGTCGAACACTATGCCCGTCACTGGATAACTTCCTGAGCGGGAAGCCACTCGCATAAGATCCGCTACGTGTCGCTTTGGAAGCGCTCGATCATTTCCCGTTGGATCTCCGGCGACAAGCTGACGAAACGACTACTGTAGCCGCCGATGCGAACCATCAAATCGGCGTATTTTTCCGGCTCGACCAAGGCTTTTTTCAGGGTCTCTACGTCGACGCCGTTGACCTGGATCTCCAGTCCGCCCAACTGGAAGTACGTCTGAAGTGCCGCCTGGAATTTGGCGCGATCTGCCGGCGTCTTGAGCAGTTTGGCGTCGATGTGCAGATCGAGCGCCTGACCGCCGTAGAAAAACTCCTGTTCGATCGTTGCGGCGGAGGCAAGAACGGCAGTAAGGCCGTTGTGATTGCGTCCCTGCGTCGGGCCGATATTCTTGGCAAACGGCTCGCCAGCGCGGCGGCCGTCAAGTCCGGCGCCCCAGCCCGCCCCAAGGCCGACATGGAAGTTCAGGGTATGGAAACTGGGCATGTAAGCCATACGGCCGTAGCTATTTTCGCGAACGATCGCGGCAAATCGCGCGGCGAGTTCTTTGACGGTATGGTCGGCCGCAGCATCGCCGTTGCCGTACTTCGGACAGGCCAGCAACTCCAGACGCAAGGCCTCCTGACCTTCGAAGTTGTTGCGTGCGGCTTCGACGAGTTCCGGCAGCGTATGCCTTTGAGTCCGAAACACCACATGATCGATCGCAGTCAGGGCATCGGCAGCGTTAACCAGAGCGAAGGCATCCACGTTTACCGTATGGTAACGGGGACCGCCGAGGATGCGATCGCGTCCCGCGGTACCGCCGCACAGCAGGGCGGATACTAAAGGATCGGGATTGTTTGCCCCTTCCTCGGCGCTGATCTCCCCGTGGCGTCTGATCAAGATGGTCAACAATTCGTCGGCATACGCGACCGTCGTGTTCAGGATTGCCCCGACGTTGTCGTATTGCTCAGGACAGACAGTTTGCAACTGGAACGGCAGGTCCCGCTTGAATGGGCGTCCGTGGTTGAGCGCGAGTTCCAGCGGCAGCAAAAAGGTAAAGACGATACCCCACATGTCGCTGAATTCTTCGCCGGGTATCATCAGCCCCATGCAACTATTGGCCGCCCAGCGATGGACCTCGGTTGCCGGCACGCCGCGTTGGAGCAGGGCCTTCCGGCAGGAGAATTCACCGTAGAACGACGGCTGCCCGATACGAAGCAACTCCGGGGCGGTGAGCAGGTCAAAGTCTTCGCGACGGAGGCCGGGGTGGATATGCGCCGCCAGAATCGGAGCCGCCATCTGCAATTTTGCGGCGACCCGGATAAACAACCGGGTCAGATCGTTAAAGAGGTCCTGTCCCTGTGCATCGACGCCGCCGAGGTTGAGCGCGCCTGACGCATCGCCGTAACGGTTAAGCTTGAGGAAGAAATCGGTTACCGCGGATTCAAGGTGCTCCTCTGGAACACCGCTATCGAGGTCGGCGCGATAAAATGGATATAGGTATTGATCAATTCGTCCCAGCGAGAGCGATGCGTCACATTTTTCGGCGATTCCGACCGCGGTATGGACCAGCCACACGGCCTGGAGCGCCTCAAGAAGACTGCGCGGCGGTTGGGCCGGAACACGGCGACAGGCATCGAACCCGAGTTCGGCATAGCGCGAACCCCAGTCGCAGATCGCACGCAGCGTCCGGATTTCCGCGTCGAGATACTCGCATCTGCTCCGGTCCGCGTCGGCCCGCTGGGCCTCCAATTGGCTGATGATCCCGTTCAATCCCTGCTTGACCAGGACGTCGTAACATACGGTCGTGTGAGCGGGCGTGAAGGAGGCGAGGCAGGGGTTCTGCTGCATCGCATGAACAAGCGCCAGCTCTGGCTTCAGCTGATCCTCCACGTCGACGCGCTCCCGAAATTCGGGATCGGCAAACGTTAATCCGTAATCTCCGGCGAGACTTTCCCCTGCGACTTTCCCGATCGGCACTGCCATCAGGATCCGGCGAAATATTTCCGCCGCCCGCAATCCCGGCGACAGCGCCTTGACCCTCGGATCGGCACTGATTTCCTGCCTTAGGTAACTCAGGCACGGAGAGTAATCGGTCGTGATACATTCCATGAGTTACACTCCTTTCCGGGTGGGTCGCATCTGTCGCGATTCGAGTTGGGAAAAATCCGGTCCTATAGATAGCCCCAGGTCGGACCGTCCTGTTATGGGCGTGTTATGCAAGTTCTCTCACGTTAAATTCGGGAACCGCTTTCGCCTTTTCGCGCCTTCTGATCGACATGAGAAACCTAATGTAAAAGAAACGAAGTGAATCAATGGATTGTTGAAGTGATGCAAGCCGTCTGCCAACGCGGATGTGGCGTGTCCGGAAATTGCGCTCGTGCGGAAAGAAATAGACCTACGCGCAAATTTATCGCTCCGAGCTTGGTTGACGACTCAAGAACCACGTCGGGCTCAGGAAATTCCATGAAGCACTTCGGGCCGAATAGAAGGCGTCCTGAGAAGGACTGCCACGTGAAGGCAGCGGCGGTTGCCTTGGCAGCGCGCGCAAAGTGAAGGCGACAGACGAAATTGTAACTCCGCCCTCTTCGAAGAATCAAAAGAGTTCGGAAGTTGTGCCTCCAAACGCAACACCGAACGTTCGATCGGCGACACATCTAAAAGCGAATTCCGAGCACTCTCCTGCCCGCATCGATCGATTTGGACACGTAGATGTCGCCGACGAAAATGATCGCGTACGTGGTCCATGCGCGCTTGAACGCCGGCCTCGCCACCACGCTGCGCTACTAAAAACGCGAGCGGATTTGGCCTCGATTTTTCACCCCATAGCACTATAGTGTACCCGGGAGCGTCACGGGGCTTCTTCGCGCTGCCTTTTGAGGTGCTGACACGGCGACGCTCCGCAACACAATTATTCTTTCGGCCGGGGGCGCCAATGCGTTGCTCCAAGTGCGGAAAAGATAACCGCGAGGGTCGCAAGTTCTGCGCTGAGTGCGGTACTGCGCTCGCCTCGAAGTGCCCGCGATGCGGCGTGTCGAATGAGCCCGGCGAGAAGTTCTGCGGCGACTGCGGCGCGGCGCTCGGTGCGTCAGCCCCGGCGAGGAAATCCACCGCTGATTCGCCGATTCGCGTAGCCGCGACGTCCGCCTCCGATAATCTCGAAGGGGAGCGGAAGACGCTCACCGCGCTGTTCGCCGACATCAAGGGCTCGACCGAACTGGAACAGGATCTCGATCCCGAAGAGGCGCGTGCGATCGTAGATCCGGCGCTCAAGCTGATGATCGAAGCGGTGCAGCGCAACGACGGCTACGTGGTGCAATCGACGGGTGATGGCATATTCGCAATCTTCGGTGCACCAGTCGCGCGCGAAGACCATCCGCAGAGAGCGCTGTACGCGGCGCTGCGGATGCAGGACGAATTGCGTCGCTACTCAACCCGGCTGCGCGAGGCGGGCAACCTGCCAATAGAGGCGCGGGTCGGCGTGAACACGGGCGAGGTCGTGGTGCGATCGATCTCGACCGGCGGCAAGACCGAGTACACCCCGATCGGTCACACCGCCAATCTCGCGTCGCGGATGCAGGCGCTCGCGCCGACCGGCTCGATCGCTATCGCGGAGCCGACGCGCAAGCTGTGCGAAGGATACTTTGCGCTTAAGCCGCTGGGACCGACCAAGGTCAAGGGAGTTAGCGAACCGGTCAATGTGTACGAAGTGACCGGTCTCGGGCCGCTGCGCACGCGATTGCAGCGAGCGGCGGGGCGCGGACTCACGAAGTTCGTCGGGCGCGAGCGCGAGATGGAAGCAATGCGGGCCACCGCCGAGCGCGCGACCTCCGGTCGCGGGCAAATCGTGGCCGCGATGGCGGAAGCAGGAACGGGCAAGTCGCGGCTGTTCTTCGAGTTCAAGGCCAAGAATCAGTCGGGCTGGATGGTGCTGGAGGCGTTCTCGGTCTCGCACGGCAAAGCGTCGGCGTACCTGCCGGTGCTGGATCTGCTCTACGGCTATTTCAAGATCACCTCGGATGATGACGCACGAAGCAGGAGAGAGAAGGTCACCGGTCGAGTGCTCGCGCTGGATCGGTCGCTCGAAGATGCGTTGCCGTATCTTTTCGCCCTGCTCGGAATCGTCGAGGGCGACGACCCGCTTGCGCAGATGGACGCGAACATCCGCAAGCGGCGCACGCTCGATGCGATCAAGCGGATACTGTTGCGCGAGTCGCTCAACCAGCCGCTGATCGTGATGTTCGAGGACCTCCACTGGATCGACGAGCAGACCCAGGAACTTCTCAACCTGCTCGCGGACGCTATCGCCAATGCGCGGATACTGCTGCTGGTGAACTATCGTCCGCAATACCGTCACGACTGGGGCAGCAAGACGTACTACAGGCAGCTTCGTCTCGACCCGCTGGGGAAGGAATCCGCCGACGAGATGCTCGCCGCGCTGCTCGGTGACAGCCCGGAACTGGATGTGCTCAAGCGGACGATAATCGAACGCACGGAGGGCAATCCGTTATTCATGGAAGAGATGGTGCAGGTGCTGCTCGACGAGGGCGCGCTGGTGCGTAACGGTGCGGTGCATATGACCAAGCCCCTTGGCGAGCTTAAGATTCCGCCGACCGTACAGGGC
>JBJKQX010000167.1:0-4853 GCA_046704965.1 Binataceae bacterium (SeqCode) | reverse complement strand
GACCCTGCGGCGTACTGGTCGATCAAGAACGACGGTCGCCTGGTACGTCTGCAGGCGACCACCACCCAAGTCGATCGGCTCACGCCCAGGGCGTTTCTGGAAGCCACCATCCGCAATCGCGGCAAACACAAGATCTTCCCCGACGGCAACGTCTACACTCTCGACCACAAGCCTTGGGTAGGCGGAAACCCGTTCCCCGAGCCCAAGACGCCGCAGGAATGCATGATGGCGAACACGCTCAGTTGGGGTAAGCATGACAACTTCATGGGCACGACCATCACGCACGATACTGATGGCGCGGGCAAAGTCGAATACGTCTATAACTCGTTTTACGTCGAGCATCAGGCGGTTGGACGCCTGGTCCTCGATCCCAAGCCGTATATGGCAGGGCACGAGGACAAGTTGCGCTATTTCCCAATCTTCCTGACCTATCCGGAAGACCAGCGCGGCACCGCGTTTCTGCAGATATGGTCCTACGACCAGCGCGAATTCCCCCAGTTTTACGGCTACACGCCGCTGCTCAAACGGGTGCGGGCCTTCCCGACCAATCAGCGTTTCGAACCGCAGCTTCCGGGCGACACCTGGTTCGCCAGCGAGGCCTGGATGGCCGGCGATCCGTTGCTGACGTGGGGCGAGTACAAGATCGTCGGCAAAGGACCGCTGCTCACCGCGGTCGCCGGCAATAGCCGTCTCGATCGCCGGAACTGGGAACTGGAAGTCTGCGGCGGGAAAACCGGCCAGAAGTACTACCGGAGCACGTTCGAGCTGGTGCCGGAGTGCTACATCTGCGAAATGGCGCCCACCCACTATCCGCGTTCACCGTACAGCAAGAAGCGCATCTGGTACGACGCGCGGACGCTGATTCCGCTGACCATGATCACCTTCGACCGGCAGGGCAAGATGTGGCAGCAGTGGGAGGGTGGCTTTGATTACTACCGCAGAAGTCCGGGAGTCCAATGGACTGACGATCTTCCCAATGAATTTTGGGAATGGGTTTACGTGCACGCCTTCGACACCCAGTCGAACCGTATGACCCGGTTCCAGGTCGTGAACGGGATATACGGCGGTTATCACACCGGAGTGAATCAGCCCCGATATTTCGCCGAGTACTGTTCGATGGACACCCTGCGCCGTCTCGGCCGTTAGGCTGACCGCGACGCGCGATTGACAAAGGCGGGCGACGCGCAACTCCTCTCCGGCGCGTCGCCCGCGCTGGCGCAATTCCATTAGGAACGCTCATCCAATGGCGCAGCGTATGCGTCGTGCGCGTTTTCTGCGATTGATTATTTCCCAGACTACTTTCGTCAGACTTATGTGACGAATGCGTATCTAATGGTCGCATCCGTCGGGGGAGATTTGTCAAGGGGTAAGTGCGATGCGTCTGACGAAGTACACGGAGGGATGGACGCGGCGGCATTTCCTCGAGCAAAGTGCCCGGGGAATCATGGCGGCCGGAGTTCTCGCTCCACTTTGGGAAACGATCTTTAACACAGGGACCTGCGAGGCAGCGTACCCGCCCGAGCTGTTGTCAATCGAGGCGTACACCAAGGGCAAGCTTAAGGCGGGCCAGGAACTCAATGAAAGCAACGTCGATATCGTCAAGGATATCCTCGACCCTGCGGCCTACTGGGCGATCAAGCATGACGGTCGTGTGGCCGATCTGCAGGACACCACGACCAAGCTTGATTTGCTCACGCCGCCGCCGTTTCTGAACGCCACGCTCCACAACAAGGGCAAATTCAAGATTTTCCCTGACGGCAACGTCTATACCTTGGACCACAAACCATGGACGGGCGGCGTTGCGTTTCCGGATCCGAAGACCCCGATGGAGGTCATGTATACGAATTCGCTCAGCTGGGGCAAACATGACTCAGAAATGGGCACGTTCCACGAGTGGGACACGGATGCCGACGGCAACGTTCAGTACCAGTACCAGACTTTCTATGTCGAGTATCAGGTGGTAGGACGCCTGGTTAATGATCCAAAGCCATACCTGCCCGGACATCTGAATCAGCTTCGGTATTTCCCGCTGTACATTTCGGCGCCGGAAGACGTGAACGGTACCGCCTTCCTTCAGGTCTGGCCCTACAATCAGAGCGAGTTCCCGAATTTCTACGGCTACACGCCATTGTTGAAGAGGGTCGAGACGTTTCCTACCAACCAGCGCTTCGAACCTCAGCTACCCGGCGAAACGGATTTCGCGAGCGACTCGTGGATGGCGGGTGACCCGCTACTAACCTGGGGTGACTTCAAGCTCGTCGGCAAAAGCCCGATATTGACGGCCGTCAGCGGCAACAGTCGGGTTGAAAACCACGGTTGGCTGCTGAAGACCTGCGGTGGCAAGAGCGGCAAGAAATATTTTCGCAGCACGTTTCAACTGGTACCGGAAGCCTACGTTTGTGAGATGTCGCCCACGCATTATCCGCGCTCGCCGATCGGCAAGAAGCGGATCTGGTACGACGCGCGGACGATCAATCCGCTGACGATGATCTGCTATGACCGTACAGGCAAGCCGTGGCAGCAATGGGAAGGTGGATTCGATACGTACCACAAGACACCCAATGCAGTGGGATGGAACAGTTCACTGCCGGACCACTTTTGGAGCTGGGTGTACGTGCATTGTCTCGACATGCAGTCGAGACGCATGACACGATTCCAGATAGTGCCGGAGATCTTTGGCGGATTTAAGCCCGGGATCAACCAGACTCGCTATCTCCACGAATACTGCTCGATGGACACTCTGCGTCGACTCGGTCGCTAGCGCTTGCCGGCGTAGCCGTAGCGGTTCTCGATCGCTGCGGCTGCGCTGCTCCCCCGAGTTGCGCTTTTCCGCAGGCAAGTCGCGCGCCGTCCCCGCATCTCTGTCCGCGCGAGTAACATGTGCGTCAGTACACGCTGACTGCCGGATGCGAGGCTCCGTGTCATTTCTATTTGCGGCAATTGTTTACTATTGTGATGACGGGGACTGGGATCGATGCTGGGGGCAAATAAATATACGTTGTGCATGACTGTCGCGGCAATAGTCTCGCTTGTCGTGACAGTTCCGTTATTCGCTCAAACGAGCTATCTGCACGCGGACGGCAATCTGCTTAAAGTTCGTGTCGATACGGGCATCAACTACTTTCCGGCGGTTCCCGGGCCGGGACCTTTGATCCCATTGCGCGCGTTATGTCGCAACGCTCATTGGCAGGGCAAAGACCTGAGCACGGCCTGGCTGCCGAAAATCAATTGCGAGGGAGCCCAGCTTCAATGGGCGCGGTTGATCGCCGCGGATCTAAGGGATGCGAACTTCTCCGGCGCCAACCTTGATTTCGCCGCCGTATGGGATGCGTACTTGCGCGGGGCCAACTTTTGGCGCGCGAGCCTCAAAGGCACGTCATTTACTGGTGCCAATATGGATCTCGCGAACCTGTCGGAGGCGAATCTGGCGAAAGCCGACCTGCGAAAAGTCAAACTTCGAGGGGCAAGCTTCTGGCGTGCGAACCTCAAGAATGCGTCGTTGACCGATGCCAACCTCGACGGCGCGAACCTGACAATGGCCAATCTGGCGGAAGCCAACCTGCGTAACGCCAAAATGAACAAGGCGATCCTTATCAGCGCGGACTTTGCACGGGCAAATCTCGAGAACGCCGATCTTTCCGGGGCCAATCTTGACAATGCCATCCTTACCGACGCGAAGATGCAGGGCGCCAATCTGACCGGGGTTAATCTTCGTGGCACGCTTCTGGAGGGAGCCGACCTCAGCGGCGTCATCGGACTTAAGCCGGAACAGGTGGAACAGGCCCGCATCGACCAGAAGACCCGTCTGCCCGCGTACCTGAAGCATTTGCGCTTGCAAAGCGACAAGCCTCGCAATTAACGTGTGGGGAACGCGGTGCCACCTCGGGCAGGATGCATGGGGCTATCAGCAACCTGACCGGGCGGTTCGTCCCACCTTCCTTTGGACCGTCCCGGTGGATGCCGCGATAACCGACCGAGGTCGGGCAGGAGCGTGTAATGAACACAGGAAAGCGTAGGACGTCGGGAGTGCTGGCTTTAATTGGGGGACTGGCCGGCGGGATTCTGGGGGCATTCATTTTCACCACCCTCAATGCGCCAACTCATGTCGCTAAGACGACGCTGTCGCGTCAGGTCGTCAAGGTCCAGAACCTTGAAATTGTCGACCCCAACGGCAAGCTGCGGGCCCAGCTGAACGTTTCACGTGACGGCCTGGTTCGGATGAGCTTTTTCTCTCCGCATGGCAAGCGTCGGCTTGCGATGGGCGTTCTGGGTGACGGCGAGCCCGCGCTCGGAATGTATGACACGCTCGGCAATCCTCGGATCGGTCTCAACGTTCCGCTTGACGACTCCGCGGGCGTCAGACTGGTGGACGCGAAGGGCGTCCCGCGCATGAGTATCAACGAACTTGAAGACGGCAAGACCACAATCAGAGTTATGGACAAAAACGGCAACATCGTGTGGTCGGCGGCGCATCACGGCGAGAGGGCCCGGGCGCTCAGCCGGTTCAAGACCGCGCCCGCAACTCTGCCGTAGGCGCTCCCGTCGGCCGGTCGCGTTTCACGTCATGGCTGGTACAGTTCGGCGGTGTGCAGCACCCCGAACTGTCCCAGTACGAAGCTGAAGCCGCCGGCCACCAGAACCTGACCGTCGTTAAGGCGGGTTGCCGTGAAGGTCTCGCGCGCGTCACGCATGCGTCCGGTCTCGGTGAAGGTGCCCGTCGCCGGATTGTAAAGCTCGCACTCTCCGGTGACTCCCTGCACGCCGTTGAAGCCGCCGGCGATCAGAACTTCTCCGTTGGTCAGGAGCGTGGCAGTGCCCTTTTCATGGGCCATATCCATGTTGCCGGTGCGATG
>JBJKQX010000166.1:0-7048 GCA_046704965.1 Binataceae bacterium (SeqCode) | reverse complement strand
GCAGGGCGCGGCGCGAGAGATAATGGACCGGCTTGCCGAACATACGGCTGTAGTGCTCGATGAAGTGGCCGACGAAGGCCGGGACACCGTCGATGCGCTCGCGCAGGGGCGGAATCAGGACCGCGGCGGAGTTGAGCCGGTAATAAAGGTCGTCGCGGAACTGGCCCTCGCGCACCATCGCGCGCAAGTCACGGTTGGTGGCCGCGACCAGCCGGATATTGACCTTGTAGCTGTGGGCCGAACCGACAGGCTGCACCTCGTGAGTCTCGACCGCGCGCAACAGCTTGGGCTGAAGCTTGAGCGGCAGTTCTCCAATCTCGTCGAGAAACAGCGTGCCGCCGTTGGCCGAGCGGAAATAACCGAGCGAGTCCTCGCGCGCGTCAGTGAACGCGCCCCGGACGTGGCCGAACAGTTGCGCCTCGGCCAGCGACTCGACCAGATTGGAGCAGTTGAAAGTAACGAACGGACCATTGGGCACCGGACCCATCGCGTGCAGAGCGCGCGCCACCAGCTCCTTGCCGGTGCCCGATTCGCCCTGAATCAGAACCGTCGCCTTGTGCGGCCCCAGCCGCTTGATGGTCCGCATCAGCCGGCGCAATTCCGCCGACCTCACCAGCATCCCGCCGACCTGCTCAGATCCCTCCAACAACTCTTCCACGCTCATCCACTCGGGACCGGGGCTCACACAGGGAACGTCAAAACTCATCATACGTTTCGAATCTGCCGGCGCGTCGTCCATGTCGATCACAATAATTCCCCCTCCGAACTGCATGCCCGCGCGGCACACACCTCTCCGGAACAGCCGTTGAGATCGGAAAGGAAAGCAATACCTAGGCCACAGAAAACGATCAAGAAGCCTCAAAAAGACACTGACAGTGTCAAAGAGACGTTAAGGGCCGTCAATTTTTTGGCGCTATGACGCCGAATTGTCGGTATCCGCCGGAAAGCGGCAGACGGCGTGGCCGACGTTCGAGGTTTACAAACCCATCAGATCCGCGAGAACGCGGGCGGGATGGTCACGGGGATCGACCTGATGGTACACGCGCTCGATTTTTCCTTCTTCGTCGATAAGGAAACTCATCCGCTCCGGATATCTTGCGCGCGGATCGTCACACGCGCCGTAGGCGATCGCGACAGAACGATCAGTGTCGCTCAACAGAGGAAAGTCGAGGCCAAGTTTGCTCGCAAAAGTCTGATTTCGCTCGGGCGTATCGAAGCTCGCTCCCAGTAACTGAATATTGCTTTCGTTGTAATACTCGCGATGGTCGCGAAAACCGCGCGCCTCAAGCGAGCATCCCGGCGTGTCCGCCTCGACATAAAACCATAGTAACACCTTCCGACCGCGCAGGACCGAAAGATAAACTTCGCTTCCATCGCTGGAAGGCAGACTAAAATCGGGTGCGATATCTCCCACCTTGACCATCAGGGAAATCTCCGTTGAGGCAAACATGCAATCGTCAGGGCTGCGGATTCTCTAGCCAGCGGAGCGTCGAGGCGCGTCGAAGCTGCCGCAAAATGACGCGCGCCTGCGTCAGTTCAGTTTCGAACGCAAGTGTTCGATTGCGTTTTCGATCGAGGCGCGGACTTCCGTTTCGGGGCAAAAGCGAAGCGCCTGCTCAAACTCGTCGATCGCCTTGACGATCGACCCCTCGGACGCGAACAGACGCCCCAGGTTCATATAGGGATAATGTCTTGGTTCGTAGCGCGGCGCCGTCTTGGCCTTCTCAAGCCATTCGACCGCCTCGTCCGTCTCCCCCTTGGCGATCAGATAGGCGCCAGTGTCGTTATAAGGATTGCCGAACTCGGGATCGACCTCGATCGCGCGCTTGCATTCATCGATAGCCTCGTCGAGTCGCCCAAGCGCCCGATAGGCCCATCCGCGAAAGGTGTACGCCTCCGCGGTCGGACACATGTCTATCGACTTCGAGTACAATTCGATCGCGCGGCTAATCTCCTCGGAGGCCATAACCTGATTTTCCTCGGCAGCCAGGCCGAGCGCACGCATATGATGCCGATACGCTTCGTTCCAGAGTTCGATCGCCCGCTGCATCGTAAACCCGTCGCCCATCAATACATCCGTTATTGCCGTTGTGGCGACGCGTCAAGTGGGCTTACGCCGAAAGATTCGAGATGGGTTGCGGACTTCGACTGCTTCGCTACGCGCCCGCAAAGAATAACTCGCCATGCGTTCGGAAAAAAACGTCCGAGCGCGAATCCTGACGGCAGAAATGCCTAGCGATGCAGAGTTCGCATGATCACGATCATGGCAGGCCCGACTATCACCGCCATCATCGCCGGCAACACGAAGAGCACGAGCGGAAACAGAATCTTGACCGTAGTCTTTTGCGCGGCCTCCTCGGCGCGAAGCCGTCGTGTATTGCGCAGACCGTCGGATATCGATCGCAACGCGGGTCCCATCTGCGCGCCAAGCTGCTCACTCTGAATCATGGTCGCGGCGAGCGGCTTGATGTCCTCGACCGCGACTCGGTCGGCCATCGAGCGCAGCGCCTGGCCAAGCGAGGAACCTGCCGAAATTTCGTTCGACACCATCAAGAGTTCCTTTCCGATCTCCTGGCCCTGACGTTCGGTCTCCGAGGCGACGGTCTTTATGGCCTCGTTGATTCCGAGTCCGGCCTCGACGCATACGATCAGCAGGTCGAGCACGTCGGAAAGCTGGCTGCCAATCTCCTGCTGCCGATTCCGCGCCTTGCGCGAGACCAGGAAGTACGGAATCCATGCACCGATACCCGCTCCGCTGAACATCACCAGGACCGGTCTAAGCCCTCGCATCCCGTGGACAGCGACGATCGTCAACGCCAACAAGGTTCCCAACAATGTGGAGGCCACCCGGATAACCTGAAACGTGCGCATCGCACTCGCGCCCGGATATCCCGCTCGTGTCAGGATGGTCGCGAGTTTTTTGCCTTCGGGAGTGTCTATCTTGGGCGCCGGAAGCCGATCGACGGCCCACAGGAACATCGTGCGCGCCACACCTTCCTGCTCGACTTCCTCCGCGCTCAGCTCACCGTATGAAACCCGCATCTTGAGCGTCATGTTTTCAAGACGTTCCTCGAGCGCCCGATTGCGCTCAAACAACACCGCCCACAGTGCGATACCAACGACCGCGAGAAGCATGAAAGTCGCCGCACCTATAATGAAGGGATTCATAGTCAGAATTTCACTTTCAAAAGCTTCCGGATGCTAAGGAAGGCAAGGAGGTCGAGCACGCCGGCAACCTTGAGAATCCTGATTCCGGAAGGATCGTGAAACAGGACGCGAGTATACGAAGGCTGTATCACGCTGAATGCGCCCAGAATGACGATCGGCAGACAGCCAACGACCCATCCGCTCATCCGTGATTGCGCGGTGAGCGCCTTGACCTGGTCCTGAACCCGCTGGCGAATGCGTACTATCTCCGCCAAGCGGCCGATGATTTGCGCGAGACTGCTTCCGACTTCCGACTGCACCCGCACCGCAACCACGAGCAGTCGCAGGTCCTCAACCGGAACGCGCTTGAACATTTCCTCAAGCGCCCGCGGCAGAGGAAGTCCGAGTCGCGATTGCTCGATCGCGGATCGCAACTCCGTGGACATCGGATCCTGAAATTCCGAAACCACTACCTGAAGGCCTCTGAGCAGCGAATGACCGGCCTCAAGCGACGAGCGAATCAGGTCCAGCGCGACAGGCAGCTGGAGGGTGAATCGATTGAGCCTTCGCCGGCGCCTCACCCTGACGTACATCACCGGAATCGCGGCAAAACCGCATCCCGTTCCCATCGCGAGCATCCCGTCATGCCAGATGATGGTTGCGGCGGCTGCGCCGATTGAGAACAGCACAATCATCAGCAGCATCATGTCGCTGACGCGCATGTAGATACCGGCCTGCCACAGGTTGTCTTCGAATCGATGAGTGAGATCGAGGCGATAGAGCAACGATATCAGCGCGCCGCCTTTGCGTTGGCGGATACGCGTCTTGTGTATCTCGTCATTCACCTGCGTGACCGGCCTCGCCAGCCGCGCCATGAGTTTACGCTCTCTCATGGCCGCACCGCCGCTTCCGAATGCAACGTAAGCACCGGCCGCTAAAATGGCACTGAAGACCAGGAACGCTATGAAATAGGGCATCGTCTTAAGAAACCGCAAACCGCGGAAATGTCGCGGCGCCCGGCACCGCTGAACGGGTTACGATGGCAACTTGTCATTCACCTCATCTCCGCACCCCCGTCGTGTCCGGCAGTCACCAACCCGAATCACAGCAGGGACAATCTTCGCAGCAACGCCTGTCCCTGCTCCGAGCCGCTGCCCGGACGCACCAGCGTCTGCCCCGGCTTGAAGCCTGCTATCTCGAGCCGCTTTGCATAGGCGGAACGGGTGCCGGTGGAAGTAAAGTTGCCAATCACCTCACCGTTGGGCCCGGTGTCGGTTCGAATGAACTCGAACAGGTCCTGCATCATGACCGTATCACCCTCCATCCCGGTTACTTCGGAAATCTTCATGACCTTGCGGCTGCCGTCGGACAGACGGGAAACGTGAACGATCATGTTGACCGCTGCGGCTATCTGCTGGCGCATCGCCCGCTGCGGGATGGTGAAGCCCGAAAGCAGCATCATCATTTCGAGCCGCCCCAGACATTCGCGCGAGCTGTTGGCGTGGATTGTCGCAATCGAGCCATCGTGGCCCGTCGACATTGCCTGCAGCATGTCGAGAACTTCGGCGCCGCGGACCTCGCCGAGGATGATCCTGTCAGGTCTCATCCGCAGACAATTCTTCACAAGGTCACGCTGGGTTATTTCGCCCTTGCCCTCAAGGTTGGCAGGACGGGTCTCAAGACGCACCACGTGGGGCTGCTGGAGAGAAAGCTCGGCGGAATCTTCGATCGTGACGATACGTTCGTTTTCGGGTACAAAACCTGACAGGCAATTCAGCATCGTCGTCTTGCCCGAGCCCGTCCCACCGCATACCAGGATGTTAAGTCGCGCCCGGACTACCGCGAGCAGAAACTCGACCGTTTCCCAGTTAAGAGTCTCCTTCTCGACCAGCGCGGCGATGTCGTAACGACGCTTTCCGAACCGCCGCACTGAAAGGGCAGGACCGTCGAGCGCAAGCGGCGGTATAATGGCGTTGATACGCGAACCGTCTGGAAGCCGCGCGTCAACCATCGGCGACGCTTCGTCCACTCTGCGACCCACACGCGACACAATCCTGTCGATGATCAACATCAGATGCTGATCATCCTGGAACTGCGCCTCGGTTGCTTCCAGTTTTCCCCGTCGCTCGACGTAAACCTGACGAGCACCGTTGACCAGGATATCGGTTACGTCGTCGTCGTTCAGAAGCGGTTCGAGCGGTCCCAGACCAAGGAGTTCATCCTTTATTTCGTTTACCAGCCGGGTCCGATCGGCATCGGTCAGAAGATGCCCCTCCTCGTTCAGGATCTCGGTAATGGTGGCGGTGACCTTCGAGGACAGGGTGATCGGATCGAGCGATTCCAGCTTGGAAACGTCGATGGTTTCGAACAGTCGGCCGTGAACCTTCGCCTTGAGACGATGAGAGCCCTCGCCACCGTCGTCGGTTTTTCTGCGAGTGGGAGATCCGACCAGCGAGCCCGCTGACTCGGATGCGAGCCGGGTGCTCGCAGATACGTTTTTGAGCTTTTCCGTCAGACTCATCTATCCGGCCTCAAGCTCTTCCGCTGAACGCCGACAGGAAGCGCGACAGCAGGCCGCTCGACGCAGGAGCAGCGTTCGGTTGGGGACTGACTCTCGAAGCCAGCGCCTCGTAACTCTTCGCGAGCGTGGAGCCGCCCGCAACTTCGAACAGGTCGCGGCCGCCAAGTTCCGCAGCCTCAACCGCCCGATCGTCGCTCGGAATCGTCGCGAATATGGCCCGGCCGAGAGTGCTCTCGACCTGCTGTTCGCCGATCGGATGATTCGGACTGAAACGATTGATCGCAAACCGTGGCTCAAGCGTGCTCAGATTCAACCGCTCGAACAGGTCTATGAACCGCCACGCGCATCGAATCGACGCGACAGACTGGTTAAGCACGTAGAAGAACTGCTCGGAACGCTCCCACGCCGCCACAGTTCTCTCGTCCACATGGTCGCCGCAGTCGACGATTACGAAATCAAACATCTCACGCATCAGATCGAGTGCCGCCCCCACCGTCTTCTCCGAAATCACTTCGGCCTCTTCGATACGGCGCGGCGCCGCCAGCAGATACACGCCCGAAGAGTGTCTGGTGAGTGCGGATTCAAGGTGAAGCGAATCCAGCTTCCGATCCGAGCGCGCCAGAGCCATCATCGTGGACTCCGGCTCCAGGTTGAGCATCACGGCGATAGCGCTCGCCTGCAGGTCTAGATCCACCAGCGCAACCCGCTTGTTCTGGAAATGACGCAATGCGAGCGCAAGGTTCATGCACAGGCTCGACACGCCGCATCCGCCAACCAAGCTCGTGGCCGAGCACACAACCCCGCCCCGCGCACGTTCCGCGCGCCATCTGGCCTCGCTTATCTTGAGAAGCGCACCGGTCAGATCACCGGCGTTCAGCGGCATGAACAGCAGTTCGTCCGCGCCGGCGCGTATCACCCGTTTCATCAGGCCGGGAGAACGCTCCTTGAGCAGAGCGAACATGACCGGCCGCGGTGAAGTAGCGGACTGCTCTTTCAAGTAATCGAGTGAAGCCGCCTCGTTGCCGTTGAACACTACCAGCGCGACGTCGGGCGACGCGGCCCCCGGAGAGGTGTCGGCCTTGTCGGCCTCGCCGTCGATAACTTCCAATGCGGGTTCCGCAATACTTGAAAGAACCTCTCGGATTTCGCCATGACTCTCGCTCGAATCCCCAACGAGGCTGACGTTTAATATGTTGCGCTTGACCCTGTTAGTCCCGCCGATAGCCACTTTTTTCCCCAAAAGAGTTTCCGGTTAGAACCTGGGCCGCGCCGGGTTTGGTGTTTTGAAGCTGCGGGTCCGGATGCCACTGTAAGTCAGGCCCGGATGACTGGTTGGTTTGTAAGCCTGGGCACCCGGCGGCAACGGACGCACGATATGGG